>CAZDJY010000085.1:0-2305 GCA_964505835.1 uncultured Zetaproteobacteria bacterium
TCATCGCACCCATGGATGGGTGCGCAAATCATTGATTTGTAAGGAAAGTGAAAATAGCACTTTTCGCTTTCCGGCAAGCAAAAAGTCCATGGATGGACTTTTTGCGAGTGCATCAAAACTTCAATCCCCAACGATGACATCCTCAACGACAAACTGAATCGCACCATGGCCACGATAATCATCGAGCTTCAATTGACCGAGCAGCGATACGATACTGCCGCGTTCCAGCGCATCGCCAAAGGCCTTGCCGCCAAAGACAATAGCATCGAGCCATTGCGATCCATCGCTCACCTTAAGGCGCACCACTCCGCCCTTTAACGGCCGATTCTCGGTAATATGCACATCCTTGATCAGCCAGCAGCACGGCGGGTTTCCCTGCCCAATCGGCTCAAATTTCTGCAGTCGCTCAGCCAGACCCGCATGCATGGCTGTCAATTCCAGTATACCGTCCACGGCTTGTGTATGTTGATTGCCGGCATGCTCGGCCTGCCGCGCCACGGCCTCGCCAAAGGCAGCGACAAAATCGGTCCAGCAATCCTTCTTCACTGTGCCGCCTCCGGCACCAGCATGGCCACCAAAACCTTCCAGTTGTGCAGCGCATGCGTGCAACAGATTGCCGACATGGAAGCCAGGCCGACCGCGCAAGGACACCCGCACCTCGCCTTCCGGCGTAATAAAACCAACCGCTGCAGGTTTGCCATGCTTACGCGCCAAACGTCCGGCCGCCAGCCCGACCACACCGGCATGCCAACCCTCATCATAGACTGCCAGCACCTCATCGTCCCCAAGCCTGGCCTCGGCCTGTTTGAAGACCTCGGCTTCAACCAGACGACGCTGTTTGTTCGTTTCATCCAGCATCTCAGCCAGATGCATCGCTTCATCCATATCGGATGTGGATAACATGCGCATGGCCTGCTCACCGTGCCGCATACGTCCAGCCGCATTGATGCGTGGAGCCAGATAAAAGCCGATGGTTTCAACATTGACACTCTTCCTGACCCGCGCCACTCGCATCAGCGCCTGTAAACCCACACAGGGCTCGTGATTCAGTCGCTGCAAGCCATGATACACCAGAATGCGGTTCACACCTGTCAGGCTCATCACATCGGCAATGGTGGCAATGGCAACGCGATCAAGCAGCGAGCGCAGATCAAATGCCGGGGCATGACCCGCATTTCGAAGTCGTTTCCAAACACTCATCAGCAGAAAAAATGCCACGCCCGTGCCACACAGTTTGCGATCTGCAAAGCCGCAATCCGAGCGGGCAGGATTAAGCAGAGCAAATGCCTGCGGCAAGCGATCTCCGGCAGATCCGTTCGCATCTGGCTGGTCAGTTTTTTCAGGAGACTTGTCAGGCAGGTGGTGATCGCTAACGATCAGATCAAAGCCGAGCTTCACGGCCTCCTGGCAAGCTTCGAAACAGGTCGTCCCGGTATCGACACTCATGCCAAGTCTGGCGCCTTCTGATACGGCCTTACGCACCGGCTCAACGCCGATGCCATGGCCATCGTCGGACCGGTGCGGAATCGAAAATGTTACCTTTGCCCCGGCTGCACAAAGGGCTTCGTACAGGATGGCTGTTCCGCTCACCCCGTCACAATCAAAATCACCGAAGATATGGATCGGTTCATGATTAACGATGGCGCTGGCCACACGATCGGCTGCCTTTTGCATATCCTGCATAGCATCCGGATCGGGCAAATCGGATAGCGTCGGAGAAAAAAAACCGTCCGACTCATGCAGTCCGCGAGCCGCAAGTAACCCCTGCCATGCACTTAAAGGGTCCGATGCCGCTAAAGGCTCGTGCCTCCAGACAAGGCTGCGGCCTTTAAGCGTTTTTCCCTCAAGTGACACGTTCACTTGTTTCCTGAGGATGCAAGAATGGAGGCGCTCATATCATGGTCCGAAAAAGAGAAAATAATTCAGCTTCAGATTTAACGGCTTTCGGCCTCAGCTTTGCCGTACTGAATCTCGGCAACCACGTTTTACTCAACAGCAGCGCATGCGCATCTCCGGTCAGGAGCACATGCCCGGGGAGCGGGGCATCATCCCTGAGCAACTCAGGCAGTCGTTCCACCTCACTGATCAAAATGCCCGCTTGTTGAGCATGCACAATGGATTGCAGACAAGGGTTGCGCGTCGCAACCGAGACAGTGGCCGAACCCTTTTGCGCTGTCACATCAGCCGGAGCCCAAAGCCACAGACCGTGAATATCGTGTTCCTCGCGCGCTCGGCGGTGTGCGGCAGGGTGCCGATGCAAATGCATCTGAATCTCCGATAGCAAGCGCATCAGGCGTCCGCCATC
>CAZDJY010000085.1:2405-6245 GCA_964505835.1 uncultured Zetaproteobacteria bacterium
ATTGTCGCCGTGCAGTAATGCGCCCGTGACAATCAGCGCTGCAACGCTGTCACCCACTCAGGACTCAAGCACCCTGCGAACCGCATCCTCGTTGGCATCAATCGTGACCGGTGTCGGCACACCCTTCATGGCGGTGTCCGGATCCTTCAAGCCATTGCCTGTCAGGGTACAAACAATCTTGTCCCCCGGCTTGAAACGACCGGCCTTATTCAGCTTGATCACACCGGCAACCGAAGCCGCCGAGGCCGGCTCACAGAACACACCTTCCATCGAGGCCAGCATATCGTAGGCCTGTAGGATTTCTTCATCGGTCACGGCTTCAATCACTCCGCCCGACTCGTCCCGCGCGGCTTCGGCCTGCTTCCAGGAAGCCGGCTTGCCGATACGAATGGCTGTCGCGACCGTTTCCGGGTTCTCCACCGGAGCTCCATTGACGATCGGAGCCGCACCGGCTGCCTGAAAACCGATCATCTTCGGCAGACTCTTGCTGATGCGCTTGTCGAAATATTCCTTATAACCCATCCAGTAAGCCGTAATATTGCCGGCATTGCCCACCGGCAGCGCATGATAATCAGGCGCAAAACCGAGCTCATCGACAATCTCGAAGGACGCTGTTTTCTGACCCTGAATACGGTAGGGATTGACTGAATTGACCAGTGAAATCGAGCCGTCGGCTGAAATCTCGCGTACCAGCTCCAGGGCATCGTCGAAATTGCCGCGAATCTGGATGACCTTGGCTCCGTAGCGCATGCCCTGGCTCATCTTGCCCAGAGCAATCTTGCCGTCCGGAATCAATACATAGGCATCCATGCCGCAATTGGCTGCGTAGGCGGCGGCCGAAGCAGAGGTGTTGCCGGTTGAAGCACAAATCACCTTGCGGCTGCCCGCATTGTAAGCCTGGGTTACAGCCATGGTCATGCCGCGATCCTTGAAAGAGCCGGTCGGGTTGAGGCCTTCGAACTTCAGAAAAATCTTCAGCTCGGGATTAATGGCATTGCGTAGATTCATAGACTCATGCAGCGGTGTATTCCCTTCATACAGAGTAATAACCGAATCATCCTTGCCGATTGGCAGGAAAGCCCTATAGCGATTAATGATTCCTTCGTAACGTGGCATGATGATCCCCTAGGCTCCAAAAGTTTCTTTACGCAAGATCAGAACATTTTCATTCACGGCTGTCAGATCAGTAATTCGTGCAATCGCCGCCTGTAGATTTCCTTCAGTCGTCTCATGCGTCATCAGGATGATCGGCACCTGATGGCTGGCGTGCCGCTCCTTCTGCAACACGGCCTCAAGGCTGATGCGCTGGTCAGATAGAATCGAGGTGACCGCAGCAATTACGCCCGGCTCATCACTAACCATCAGACGTAGATAGTATTCACACTCCACATCGGCCATGGGCAATGTCGCAACGTCGCGGCGTTCCTCCTCAGCATAGGCCATCGGCGGGGCAAGGTATTCAACCCCGCCCGGCAATACGCGGGCAATATCCATCACGTCAGCCATCACCGCCGAAGCAGTGGGTCGCTCGCCAGCACCCCTGCCGAAATACATCGTATGCTCAACAAAATCCCCGGACACCTGCACGGCATTGTACGAGTCCGATACCTGAGCAATCTGGGCAGCTACGGGTACCAATGTCGGATGCACGCGCATCTCAATGCTATCCACATTACCGGCCTGCCCGTGAGGTTTGGCAATGCCCAACAGCTTAATGCGATACCCGAGTTCGCCAACGGCCTCGATATCTGCCGCTGTGATATTGCTGATACCCTCGGTAAACACCTCATCGAATTTGATACGCGAACCAAAAGCCATCGAAGCCAGGATGGACAGTTTGTGGGCCGTATCCACACCCTCCACATCAAAAGTCGGATCAGCCTCGGCATAACCCAGCGCTTGCGCCTCTTTCAATACCTCGGCGTAGTCCGCGCCCTCATGTTCCATCTTGGTGAGAATGAAATTGCAGGTTCCGTTAAGGATACCGTACACCGATTCCACCGCATTGGCAGCCAGACCTTCGCGCAGGGCTTTCAGACACGGAATACCGCCGCCCACAGCCGCCTCAAAACCGATCGCTACGCCCTGCTTACGGGCCAGCGGAAACAATTCCTCACCATGTTTGGCAATCAGCGCCTTGTTGGCTGTCACCACATGCTTGCCATGCTCAATCGCGGTGGCGACAAAACTGCGCGCCGGTTCGTAACCGCCGATCAATTCGACTACCAGGTCGATATCATCGGCCGTCACCACATCCTCGGCATCGGAACACATACGCACACCGCTCAGATCGAGGCCGCGATCGTTTTCCAGATTGCGATCGGCCACAGCGGCAAGACGAACCACCTTGCCAAGACGACGGGACATCAGATCCTGCTGTTCGATAAGAATACGGGCAACGCCTGTACCGATGGTTCCCAAACCCAGAAGCCCTACTCGTATCTCATTCATAAAAAACTCCAATGTTCAATTCAATAAACCTCGCCAGCATTGTCATGATTGATATAACCTACTCGCCACCAGCATGCAGGAACTGGCGCATACCACGCAGGGCCTGACGGGTGCGATGTTCGTTTTCAATCAGCGCGATGCGAACATAGTGATCGCCGTAATCGCCAAAGCCTATGCCGGGCGACACCGCCACGCCGGCTTCCTTGAGCATCAACTTCGAGAACTCAAGCGAACCCATCGATTTGAATTCATCCGGAATCTCGGCCCAGACAAACATCGTGGCCTTCGGACTCTCAGCCATCCAACCCATATTATGCATGCCGCTGATCAACGTATCGCGACGTGACTGGTACATCAGCCGGATTTCCTCAACACATTCCTGCGGCCCGTTCAGTGCCGCACAGGCGGCGATCTGCAATGGCTGGAACGTACCGTAATCAAGATACGATTTAATCTTGGTCAGGGCCGCGACAATCTCAGGGTTACCAACCATAAAGCCCATGCGCCAGCCGGGCATATTATAACTCTTGGACAATGAGTAGAACTCGACCGCCACATCCTTGGCACCAGGCACCTGCAGGATGGACGGGCATTGGTAATCGTCGAAGGTGATCTCTGCATAGGCGATATCGGAGATAACGATCAAATCGTGGTCGCGGGCGAAATCAACGAGCTTGACGTAAAAATCCAAATCCACGACTTCGGCCGTCGGATTGGACGGGAAATTAACCACCAGAATCTTCGGCTTGGGCCAGGAGTCCTTGACCGCCTTCTGTACTTCCTCAAAATAATCATAGCCCGGCCCCATCGGCACATGGCGGATATCGGAACCCGCGATAATGAAGCCGTAGGGATGAATCGGATAGGCCGGGTTCGGGGTCAGAACCAGATCACCCGGGCTGGTGATGGCCACGGCCAGATGCGCCAATCCTTCTTTGGAACCAATAGTGGCAATAGCCTCGGTCTCGGGATCCAGATCGACATCGAACTTGCGTTTGTACCATGCACAAATGGCCTTGCGCAGACCGGGAATGCCACGCGATACCGAATAACGATGGTTGCGGCCGTCCTGAGCCGCTTCGCACAGCTTGTCGACGATATGCTGCGGGGTCGGCTGGTCGGGATTACCCATACCCAGATCGATAATATCCTCGCCGGCATGACGAAGCTCCATCTTCAGCTGGTTGACTACGGCAAAGACATAGGGAGGCAATCGTTTGATTTTATCGAATTCACGCATGAACTGGCTGGCTCCCGAATTAGTGTTAAGGATGCTCTGAAAAAGTCAGAGCATCCGTGCAGGCCATGGATGGCATGCCAAAATCAAGCGCATAAGTGCCTGATTTTGTAAGCAAGGGCAAAACCGCGCTTTTGCCTTTGCGTACTGAA
>CAZDJY010000086.1:0-6156 GCA_964505835.1 uncultured Zetaproteobacteria bacterium
AGCTTTAGCCAGGCGCCTTCAAGCAGACCCGCATCGACGACTGTCATGGCATCGTAATGCCAATAATCCATAACAGCCTCTACAATGGCGAGGCCAGCAACGATCAAATCGCCGCGACCTTGTTCAATCGTGCGTACGGATTGCCGTTGTGCATGGTTCATAGCCAGTAGTTTATCCCTGAGAGAGACGAACGAATGGCGCGTCATCAGGTGGTTGTTGATGATGTCCGCATCGTAAGGGGATAGATCGAGTTCGGTGGCAGCCAGTGTGGTGACAGTCCCGGCGGTTCCGACCAGATACTTCGGCGCATGTTCATCGGACCAGTGCTCGGTGACGGCATCAAGGTGCGCTCGGGCTGCATCCTTCATAGCCTGATAATCTTCCGCAGAAGGCGGGTCTGTATGCAGGTGTGCCTCGACCAGGCGCACGACGCCGAGTTTTCTGCTGATGGCATCGACGGCATCGCTATCGCGGGCGCGAATAAATTCGGTGCTGCCGCCACCGATGTCGAAAAGAAGCATGTCCGTGCGCGTTTCCGGATTGAGCACTGCACAGGCGCCGGCCAGCGACATCGCAGCCTCTTTATCGCCGCTAATGATCGAGATATCTATGCCGGTTTCTTCCTTTACATGACGGCGGAATGCTTCGCCATTTTCGGCCTCGCGCATGGCGGCTGTCGCTACGGCCAGGGTATGCTCAGTCGCTACACGATACTTTTTCAACAATTCGGCAAACTCCCGAAAAGCTGCTAATCCACGTTGCATGCCCGCCTCACTCAGGCGTCCGTGAAGGTGTAAACCTTCACCCAGACGGATAATATGATGGGTGTAATACACGGTTTTCCATGGCGCAGGTGGGGTTTGCCCTGTGGTTTCAGCAATCAGCAGCCGAAAGGTGTTGGAGCCGATATCAATGGCGGCGTAGCGCATGGGAACCTCTTTTGTTGTTCAGGTCTTTTGATGTTTGCGGGCGACTTCGCAGTAATGGCCGGCGGATTGTTTCAGAAAATGTTTTTCTTCATCCTTTAATACCCTGATCTGGCGCGCCGGAGAGCCGGCATAAAGAAAGCCTCCGCGCAGGATCTTGCGTTCGGTAACCAGCGAACCCGCGGCAAGCAGGCAGCCGGACTCGAGCACGGCCTGATCCATGATAATGGATCCCATGCCAACCAGGCATTCGTCCTGCACTTCGCAGCCGTGCAGGATGACCCGATGGCCAATGGTCACGTCATTGCCGACCACACAGGGAGAAACACCAAAGCTGGTGTGCAGGATGGAATGATCCTGAATATTGGAACGCGTACCGATGACGATATCGTGCACATCACCGCGCAGCACGCTCTGATACCAGATGCTGGAATGTTCTCCGATGCTGACGCGGCCAATGACATCGGCCGACTCGGCGATGAAAACGCCTTCGCCAATGGTCGGTTGCCAGTCCAGATAGGGGCGAATCATGGTTTAGCTTGGAAATGCCCGGATCAGGCCGGTTGCTGGGCCGTTTTTTCCGCCTCACTGGCGCGTTTGTCGTTCTTGCTGGCCTGTTGGACTCGTTCCTTGTCTTCGATACGATTGCAACGGCCGTTGACCGATGCGCCTTCAGCCAGGCTGAGGACGGTGTATTCCAGATCTCCATGCAGGCGCCCCTTGGGACCGATCTGAATGGATTTGGTGGCACGGATATTGCCGCGCACGGTTCCATGCAGGAGAAGATTGGGCACATCGACTTCACCCTTCACGGAGGCTGTGTCACTGATAATCAGCGTGCCTTCCTGACTGGATTTGATGTTGCCCTCAAACTGGCCGTCGATGCGTACACTGCCCTCGAAGGCCAACTCGCCGTTGAAGCTGGCATGCGAACCGATGAGTGTATCGATTTGAGCTGTATCAATTGGTTTGGATTTTTTTCGCATCATGGTTTTCCCCCAATGGCCTTAATCGCTGATGTTTATATCACTTGTTTCGATTTCTTTGCCGCGCCTGTCGATTAGCGTAATGTGCAAAGTATTTGCTTGCCAGACTTCGCTCCATGGCAGCGTTCCCTGCACGAAGGTATGGCTTTTTGTTCTATAAGGCAAGGCATCCTCCCCGTTCGATAATGGCAGGATGATCACCTGATTGTCGGGGCTGGTGGTTGAAAAGCGGACCTTGCCGATGGCTGTGCGCGGATAATTGCCGCCCTTAACAAGGACGAAGCTGTATACAATGCCTTGATCGTTCAGGCGATGCGCATGCGCTTGCAGCAGATGCACGCCGTGGTTCTTTCGCGCATCGAGGATGTTGTCGAACATGTCGAGCTTCTTCTGCAAGGTGCCCTGTTGTTGATGCAGATCTTTGATTTCATCCTTCAGACTGGTGATTTGCTGGTCGCGCAGACTCAGAAGGGCCTCTTTCTCTGTGACATTATCGGTAAGCCGGGCTTGTTCGTGTTGCAGGCGGGTGATCTGGGCCTGTTGATTGCCGCCATCATTTTCCGAGCTAAGCATGGCACCCGATGCATATGCGCCGATGCCGCCCAGAATGATTGCCGCCATGAATGAAAATGGCCGCATATACAGCTTGCGCGCGGCGCTTCGACTGTGTGTGTCGGTGATAATCACCTGCCGGGGGCGAAACAGAAGCCGGTACAATTTGATGGATAGGGATGCTTTCATGTTGGGAGGATCAGTGGCTCCGGTTTATGGCCACTGCGCATGCGCGGATAATCCCAGCCCTTCATCAAAGCCGAACATGATATTGGCATTCTGAAGCGCCTGGCCGGCAGCTCCTTTGACCAGATTATCGATACAACTGACCACCACAGCTTCCCGTTTTCCGGTGACAGCGATGCCAATATCGCAGCGGTTGCTGCCGCATACGCCGCCTGTGGACGGCAGAACCTCTTTCTCCAGCAGTCTGACAAAGGGCTCGTTGTTATAAGCTGTGTGCAGCAGTTGGTGCCAGCTATCCGGTTGATCGCCCGATAAATGCAATGTTGTCAGCATGCCGCGTGTCATGGGCATGATGTGCGGAACGAAGCGGACCCGGATATCCCTGTTGCCAAAGCCCTTGCCCCATTCTTCCATTTCCCAGGCATGCCGGTGTCTTGGCAATCCATAGGCTTTGACAGATTCATTGATCTCGCAATACAACAGATCGGTCTTGGCGCTGCGTCCAGCGCCTGATGTGCCGGATTTGGAATCGACAATGATCGGAACATCATCAAGCACCCCGGCTTTGAGTAACGGAATCAGCGGCAGAAGGGTGGAGGTTGGATAACAGCCCGGATTGGCTACCAATTTTGCATCTTTGATCTGTTCTCTGGCGTGTTCGGCAAGGCCGTAAACAGCCTCGGTAAACAGCTCCGGGTGCGGATGTTCTATGCCGTAGGCGGTTTGATAGACGTCCGCATCCTGATGGCGAAAGTCGGCGGACAGATCGACGACCCGCTTGCCGCTATCCAGGGCCGATTTGACGCTGCGGGCTGCGGCTGCATGGGGCAGGGCCGTAAACACTAGTTGTACCGTATCCTTGATGGGTGCATCGGCCTTGCTCAGGGTCATGGCGGCAACGCTGCCTGTGAGTCCCGGCAGTACCTCACCGGCTTTTTTTCCTGCCTGAGAATGCGCAGCCAGATGAGCGATGTCGAAATAGGGGTGAGCCTCGATAAAACGAATCAGTTCGCCGCCGGTGTAGCCCGTGGCGCCGAGGATGGCGACTTCAATATTCTTCATGCAGGCATGCTACGCACGGAATCCGTCGGCATGCAATCTTTTTGCCGCACTTTTTGCGGGATAGGGCGGTCAAAGCACTGATAAAGGCGAGTGGAGGGGGTTGAGTGGACGGCCTGTTTCACCTATGCTCTGAAATCCACACATTCTGCCGCTCTGGCCTGATTTGATGGAAAATTCACCAAGGGAGCTTCCTGTATGACCGGGCCGGAAGCCGAAAAAATAGCTAAATGATACCGCGCCGTGTACAGGAGGGGCTTCGTCCTTTATTGGAGGCCATGCGTGATCTGACACCGATCGTGCTGGTCATTCTTTTTTTTCAGGAAGTCGTCCTGCAACAGCCCGTAGCCCATCTGGAAGAGATGCTGCTGGGTCTGGCGATGGTGCTGATCGGTCTGGCTTTGTTTGTGCGCGGGCTTGAAATCGGCCTCTTTCCGATTGGCGAATCAATGGCGCATGCATTTGTGCGCAAGGGCAATGCATTCTGGCTGCTCTTATTTGCATTCTTGCTCGGCTTTTCAACCACTGTGGCTGAACCCGCTCTGATTGCTATTGCAGGCAAGGCTGCGGACATTGCCGCGCAGGCTCAGATGATTGAGGCTACCCCCGAGGCTATGGCTTCGTATGCGCTTGGTTTGCGCATGACGGTGGCATTGTCGGTCGGCCTTGCCATTCTGCTGGGCGTGCTGCGCATCCTGTTTAATTGGCCGCTGCATTACTGTATCATTACTGGCTACTGCGTGGTGGTTGGCATGACTGCCATTGCACCGGCTGAAATCATCGGCATCGCCTATGATTCGGGCGGTGTAACCACTTCGACCATTACCGTACCTATGGTAACGGCTCTGGGTGTCGGACTTGCATCATCCATTCACGGCCGCAATCCGATCATCGACGGTTTCGGTCTGATCGCCTTTGCCTCACTGCTGCCGATGATTTTTGTCATGCTCTACGGCATCTGGCTGCTCTCATGAGGGTTTCCGGATGATCGATTTGGTTGCCATGTTTGTGGATACCTTGCTCGGTACGTTGAGGGATATCGCTCCCATCGTACTGGTTCTCGGCTTTTTTCAATTTGTTGTGCTGCGCAGCCCTGTCGTTGCACCCCTGCGTATTCTGCGCGGTTTTATCTATGTTGTTCTGGGAATGGTTTTTTTCCTGATGGGCCTGGAAAAGGCGATTTTTCCGCTCGGTGAGGTGATGGCCAGCCAGTTGACCGAGCCTGTCTTTGTACTGGGGGCCGGTTGGCAGGAGGCCCTGGCCGTCCACTGGGACGATTATGCTTGGGTTTATGCATTCGCATTTGCCATCGGCCTGTCGACAACGCTGGCCGAGCCGGCTCTGATTGCCGTGGGCATGAAAGCCGAGAAGATTTCTGCCGGGGCGATTTCCGCCTGGGGCTTGCGCGTAGCTGTTTCCCTTGGCGTGGCGGTGGGCGTGATGATCGGTTGTTTCCGCATTGTGACAGGAACCGATTTGTGGATGTATATTATTGCCGCCTATATCGTGGTGATCGTGCAGACGATATTTGCGCCGCGCATGATTATTCCGTTGGCATATGATTCGGGAGGCGTGACGACATCGACGGTGACCGTACCGTTGCTGGCAGCCCTTGGCCTGGGCCTCGCATCCTCGATTCCGGGGCGCAGTCCGTTGATTGACGGCTTCGGCTTGATTGCCTTTGCCAGCGTATTTCCCATTATGAGTGTCATGGCATATGCCTGGTTCTCGGAATTTTTATCGAAGCGTCGTACGACGGCGCGTTTGGCAGAGGAGGAAGACAATGCATTTTAAACTGATTATTGCCCTGGTGGATGATGCGAAGACAGCCAGGATTATGGATGCAGCCCGGCAGGCAGGGGCTACAGGCGCAACCGTCGTTGGTGACGCTCGGGGGGAGGGATTAAAGCCCAAGAAAACCTTTTTCGGCCTGACCATGGAGGCCCCGCGGGATATGTTGCTGTTTATTGTCGAAGAGCATTTAAGTCGCCGTATTCTTGAGGAAATTTCAGTCGAGGCGGGGTTTGAGGAGAAACCCGGTTCGGGTGTGGCCTTTCAGATCGATATCGAGGATGCGGTCGGCCTGACCAGCCAGATTTCATGTCTGCTGGATGAAGTGGAGGAAGAGATATGAAAAAGCAGTCCTTTATTACCGTTGGCGATGTCATGAAGGATAAATATGACCTCGTTGAAGGCGTGGCGACGGTGCGCCAGGCGCTGGAAGTGATGCGCTATGTCGAGACGAAATGCCTGATTGTCGACAAACGGGATGAGCATGATGAATACGGCATTGTCGTGATCGCCGATATCGCACGGCAGGTGCTGGCGGCGAATCGTTCGCCGGACCGGGTCAGTATCTATGAGGTGATGACCAAGCCGGCAGTCACCGTGCATCCGGACATGGGCATCCGGCATGCCAGCGCCCTGTTCGGACGATTGGGTTTGTC
>CAZDJY010000087.1:0-1704 GCA_964505835.1 uncultured Zetaproteobacteria bacterium
CCATGCCGACCCGTTTGTCTTTTCTCCACCGCAGGAAAATTAGCGCGATCAGGCCCTAACCTGGTTTCGAACCCACGTCGGATTGTGAGTCGATAAACCAGAATCCAACAGCATTGTCATTGGCACACCCGCCGCTAGAGTGCCAGCTCTGATGGCAAGGGTATTCAAACGGTGAAAGAAAGAGATGAACATATCCTCGGGCAGGTGGTTCGGGCATATCTGGATACCGGGCAGCCTGTAGGTTCACGGACGCTGTCCGAGCAGGCTGAACTGGCTCTTAGTCCGGCTTCGATTCGCCATGTCATGGCCGACCTCGAAAAACAGGGATTATTGCATGCGCCGCATACATCGGCCGGGCGCGTACCGACCGATACCGGCCTGCGTTATTTTGTCGATTCGCTGATGGCTGTTGATCCGGATATAAACAAGGCCATGGAGAAAGCGGTGGCAAGGGATCTGGGTCAAATCAGTGACCATCATGGCCTGCTGCAACGGGCCACGGATGAGTTGGCTAATCTGACCCGCTTTGCCGGTATGGTCTGGGTGCGCGAGCGCAAGCCGCAACGTATCCGTCGGCTGGAATTGGTGCCTGTGTCATCTGAACGGATTCTGGCTGTGATTGTGACCGAGACGGGAGACGTGCAAAACCGGCTGGTGAGTCGCCCGCCCCGCCTGAGCGACGATGATCTACATCATCTGGCCGATAATCTGAGCGAGTTACTTGGTCATTGCGATTTCAAGGAGGCGGTCAAACGCCTGCGTATTGAGATGGAGCATGACCGCTTGCATGTGCGTCGTTTGCTTGAGGACTTGAATCGCTGGGCCAATGCCCCTACAGAGGGCGAGAACGATTTATTCGTGCGTGGCCAGAGGCAGTTGCTGGATATGCCCGAGTTCGCTGTGATTGATACTGTGCGCTCGCTGATGGCCACAATCGAAGAAAAGGAACAACTGCTGCATCTGGTTGAACAGGTGGAACATGAAGAAACCGGAGTGAAGGTGTTTATCGGCAGCGAGCATGCGCTGGTGGATATGGAGCAGGTGTCTGTGGTTTTGTCGCGCTACGAAGGGCCTGAAAATATCGTCGGCACGCTGGGCGTTATCGGTCCAAGACGCATGCATTATGACCGGGTGATGCCCATTGTGGATTGCACCGCCAAATGGGTGAGCAGAATGTTAGGAGGAAAGATTGACAGCTAAAAAGAGCGCCGAGAAGAGTGCTGAAGAAATGACTAAGGAAGAAACTCCGGCCGAGGAAGAAATTACGGCTGAGGAACAGGTCTCTGATGTGAGCGAAGCCGCCGAGGCTGCTGATGCAGATGAGGCGACCGAGGTTGATGAGTTGCAGGCAGCACAGCAGGAAATCGCCGAGCTTAAGGACAAGCTGCTGCGCAACCATGCCGAGATGGAGAATGTGCGCAAGCGTGCTGAACGACAGATAGCCGAGGCGCATAAGTTCGGTATTGAAAAGTTTGCGACGGCACTACTTGATATCGTGGACAATCTTGAGCGGGCGCTTGAGGCCGAGGAAGGCAATGAAGAGGCTGTGCGCAAGGGTGTTGAGCTGACACTGAACAGCTGGCATGAGATGATGAAGCGCTTCGAGGTTGAGCGTATTGATGCTACGGGTCAGGCCTTTGATCCACATCGGCATGAAGCCTTGTCGCAGATGCCTTCGGATGAGCCGGAAGGTACGGTTATTGC
>CAZDJY010000087.1:1804-5853 GCA_964505835.1 uncultured Zetaproteobacteria bacterium
GAGGGGTTGAAACCCGTCCGGCCTGACCCCATAAAGCAATTCACAAGATGATTTTTGTACAAAGATTTTATTTTCCCCGGTGGGATTTAACCCAGGGGATACAGGAGATTTCAAAATGGCAAAAGTGATAGGTATTGATCTGGGCACCACGAACTCGTGCGTTGCCGTGATGGAAGGCGACAAGGCGAAGGTGATTGCCAATGCCGAAGGTGATAACACCACGCCGTCAGTCGTCGCCTATGCAGGCGATGAGCGTTTGACCGGTGCGCCGGCCAAGCGTCAGATGGTCACCAATCCGGACAAGACTTTTTATGCAGTAAAGCGCCTGATCGGACGTAAGTTCGATTCTGCTGAGACCAAGCATCATCACGACCTGGTATCGTATCCGATCGTCAAAGCCGATAACGGCGATGCCTGGGTTGAGGCTGACGGCAAGAAGATGAGCCCGCAGGAAGTCAGTGCCGTGATCTTGCAGAAAATGAAGAAAACCGCCGAGGATTATCTGGGTGAAGAAGTGAAGGATGCAGTGATTACCGTACCTGCCTACTTCAACGATTCCCAGCGTCAGGCGACCAAGGATGCCGGCGCGATTGCCGGTCTGAACGTACTGCGTATCGTCAATGAGCCGACTGCGGCTGCTTTGGCCTATGGCCTGGACAAGACGGAAGAGAATCACCTGATCGCTGTTTACGATCTGGGTGGTGGTACGTTTGATATCTCCATTCTGGAAATTGGCGACGGCGTATTCGAAGTGAAGGCAACCAATGGTGACACCTTCCTGGGCGGCGAGGATTTCGATCAGATATTGATCAAGTACCTGGCCGAAGAATTCAAAAAGGAACATGGCGTTGATCTGATGGCCGACAAGCTGGCTCTGCAGCGGCTCAAGGAAGCAGCTGAAAAGGCCAAGATCGAGCTGTCGTCCGGCCAGCAGACGGAAGTGAACCTGCCGTTCATCACGGCCGATGCATCCGGCCCCAAGCATTTGTTGATCAAAGTGACGCGTGCCAAGTTCGAAAATCTTGTCGGCGATCTGGTCGAGAAATCACTGGCTCCATGCAAGCAGGCACTCAAGGACGCCGGCGTGAAAGCCGCCGATATCCACGAGGTTGTACTGGTTGGTGGTCAGACTCGTATGCCGCTGGTCCAGGAGAAGGTGAAGTCCTTCTTTGGTCGTGATCCGCACAAGGGTGTGAATCCGGATGAAGTGGTGGCTATCGGTGCTGCGATTCAGGGCGCTGTGTTGACTGGTGATGTGACCGATGTCTTGTTGCTGGACGTAACGCCGTTGAGCCTTGGCATCGAGGTAGAAGGCGGGTTGTTCAACAAGATCATTGAAAAGAACACCACCATTCCGACCAAGAAGAGCCAGACCTATACCACGGCCGGCGATAATCAGACAGCTGTGACCATCAAGGTTGCTCAGGGCGAGCGTGAGATTTTCTCGGCCAACAAGCAGTTGGGACTGTTTAACCTGGAAGGCATTGCGCCGGCTCCGCGCGGTATGCCGCAGGTCGAGGTGACCTTTGATATTGATGCCAACGGTATTATGCATGTGCATGCGAAGGATAAGGGTACAGGCAAGGAAACATCCATCCGTATCGAATCGGGTTCAGGTCTGTCCGAGGATGAGATCGAGCGCATGAAGAAAGATGCCGAGGCCAATGCCGAGGAAGACAAGAAACAGAAAGAAAACATCGAGACGAAGAACCGCGCCGATGCGCTGGTCTACTCAACTGAGAAGTCGCTGAAGGAACATGGCGATAAGGTGGATGAAGAAACCCGCAAGGGCATTGAGGATGCTCTGGATGAGCTGAAGAAGGCGATCGAGGGCGGCGATGTCGAGGTGATCGGCAAGGCCGAACAGAATCTGAGCGAGAAGGCGCAGAAGCTGGGTGAAGTGATTTACCAGCAGATGCAGCAGGAAGCCGAAGCCGGTGAAGGCGCAGCTGCAGGCGATGCTAGTGCTGCAGATGGCGATGCGGGAGCAGCCAAGGATGCCGACATCGTTGATGCCGAAGTCGTGGATGAAAACGACAAGAAGTAATATTTAGGCTGAATGCGTGAGGAGCGGAGAGGGATCATTCCCGCCGCTCCTTTTCGCGTTCTGATTCGGGCTGTGGAAGTATTTGAACGATCAAGGGAGAGAGTGTGTCCAAACGCGATTATTATGATGTGCTGGGTATTGCCAAAGATGCCGATGAAAACACCATCAAGCGTGCCTATCGCAAGCTTGCCATGAAGTATCATCCGGATCGCAATCCGGATGATACACAGGCGGCGGAAAACTTTCGCGAGGTGACCGAGGCATACGAGGTGCTCTCCGATGCGCAGAAGCGGGCACGTTATGATCAGTATGGTCATGCCGGCGTGGACGATCAGATGCACGATTTCTGGGGTCGCGGTGGGGCACAGGATTCCAATGCATTCCGCGATTTCGGCGATTTGTTCGGCGATGCTTTTGGCGAGATGTTCGGTTTTGGCGGCGGTGGCGGGCGTTCGGCCCGGGGGGCCGACCTGCGTTATAATCTGAATATTACACTGGAAGAAGCAGCTGCCGGCCGGGAAGTCGAGCTAAAAATACCCAAGCATGTTTCCTGTGATACATGCCATGGTTCCGGAGCCAGACCGGGCACCAATCCCGTGCCGTGTTCGACCTGCGGCGGTCATGGGCAGGTACAGATGCAACAGGGCTTCTTTGCCGTGCGACGCACCTGTCCGACCTGTCATGGCGCTGGCACTCGCATTGAGTCTCCCTGTGTCGAATGCGGTGGCGCAGGACGTGTTAAGACCGAAAAGAACCTGAAGGTGAAGATTCCGTCCGGTGTGTATGACGGAGCGCAGGTGCGCGTCAGCGGCGAGGGCGAAGCCGGACCGCAGGGCACCCCTTCAGGGGATCTGTACATTGTCATTAGCATCAAACCGCATGCTATTTTTGAACGCGAAGGCCCGGATCTGCATTGCACGATGCCGGTCACCTTCCCGCAAGCTACGCTCGGGGCGGAGGTCGATGCACCGACCCTGGATGGCAAGGTGAAGATCAAGATTCCGGCCGGAACCGAGGGCGGCCGTATCTTCAGATTGCGCGGCCATGGGGTGCCGGATGTAAGGGCCAGCCAGAAGGGTGACCTTTATGTGAAGGTTCAGATTGCCGTACCCAAGAAGTTATCCAGCAAACAGAAAGAGCTACTGCGTCAGTTTGCTGAGGAGACAGGCGATGAAGTGTATCCCGAGCGATCTTCCTTTCTGGGCAAGGTGAAGGATTTCTGGGATGATTTGTCCAGCGAGGTGAAGTGATGGCTGATTTTCGTGTCATTGTTGCAGGTGCATCCGGCCGCATGGGTCGCATGCTGGTGCGCGCAGTAAGCGAGTCGGAAGGCGCTCAACTTGTCGGCGCGACCGAACGTTCCGGTTCGCCTCTGGTGGGTTCCGATGCGGGCAGCCTGGCAGGAATTGGTGCCTTGGGTGTGAGCGTGTGCGATGAGATGAGCTGTTGTGCCGATGCCGATGTGTTGATCGATTTTACGGCCCCCGCAGCGACTCTCGCCAATGCCGAGTTTGTGGCGGCCAAAGGCATGCGAATGGTGATCGGTACGACCGGCTTTGAGCCGCTTGAACTGGATCGATTACAGCAAGTGCTGAAAAGCAATGCCGTTGTGATGGCAGCCAATTATTCGGTGGGCGTGAATCTGGCGCTTAACCTGATCCGGCAGGCGGCATCGGTGCTCGGTAATGACTACGATGCCGAGATTTTCGAAGCGCATCACAAGCATAAAGTCGATGCACCAAGCGGCACGGCGTTGGCAATGGGTGAGGCTCTGGCTCTGGGCCGTGATGTTCATTTGGAAGATGTAGCCGTTCGATCGCGCGATGGCATTACCGGCGAGCGTGAGGCGGGAGATATTGGATTCTCCGTCGTGCGAGGGGGCAATATTGTCGGTGAGCACAAGGCCATGTTCATTGCCGATGAGGAACGCATAGAGATTAATCATATCGCAGCCGATCGCATGGTCTTTGCCAAGGGCGCGGTGCGAGCAGCAAGCTGGCTG
>CAZDJY010000088.1:0-5846 GCA_964505835.1 uncultured Zetaproteobacteria bacterium
CGCGCCACATCAGCAAAGCCGAGCAGATATTCGAATACCGGCGGCACCGGCCATGAAGAAATATGCACCGTCGCAGCCAGCCCTTCAGGCAGAATCCGCTCGATATTGTCGAACATGCCGCCGCCGGTGATATGCGAATAACCATGAACGTGGACGCCCGCTTTCAGCATCGCCTTAACCGCCGGCACATACAACCTGGTTGGTGCCAGCACCGCATCAACGGCCTTGCTACCGTCAGACAGGGTATCGCCTTCGATATCTGCGCCGCCAACCTCGATCAGCTTGCGAATCAGCGAGAATCCATTCGAATGCGGACCGTTCGATGCCAGCCCGAGCATCACATCGCCTTCGTGAATCGTGGAGCCGTCCACCACCTTCGGTCTGTCCACCACGCCGACCGAGAATCCCCCGATATCATAGTGCCCGGGCGCATACATGCCCGGCATTTCTGCTGTTTCGCCGCCGATCAGCGAGCATTCGCAGATGCGGCAGGCTTCGGCAATGCCTTCGACAACGCCGGCAAGCGTCTCATCGTCCAGTTTGCCGGTCGCCAGATAATCGAGGAAGAATAAAGGTTCCGCTGCCTGCGCAGCCATATCGTTGACGCACATGGCCACGGCATCAATGCCTGCCACATGCGGACGATGGTGCTGCTGCAATAACAGCAACTTGGTGCCGACCCCGTCTGTTGAGGAGACAAGCACCGGCTCGGCCATGGCGGAGAAATCCGCCTTGAACAAAGCTCCGAATCCACCCAGGCCGCCGATTACCTCGGGGCGGGTCGTGGATGCCACGGCATCCTTGATGCGGCCGACAAAGGCATTGCCGGCATCGATATTCACGCCGGCATCGGCGTAGGTCAGTTGTTGTTTGGCAGCCGAATCAGACATCCAGATTTCTCACCTTCAATGCATTGTTCTGGATAAAGGCGCGGCGCGGCTCAACCGCATCGCCCATCAGGGTCGAGAAGGTTTCATCGGCATTGACGACATCCTCGAGCGTCACGCGCAGCAGGGTTCGATTGGCGGCGTCCATGGTTGTTTCCCACAACTGCTCGGGATCCATTTCACCCAAGCCTTTGTAGCGCTGAATACTTAGCCCCTTACGGCCTTCCTGCTCGATGACGCGGGCCAGATCGTCGAAATGACCGATCTCCCAGCGTTTATCACCGTCCTTCAGATAAGCCCCTTCACCGATGGTCGACTGAATCGAGGTGCACAACTTCTGCGCTTCACTAAATTCGGCTGTGCCGATCAGATCCATGGTCAGGGTCGAAATCATAACCCGGCCATGATCGCGGCGCTGGAACTGGACCTGCAATGCGCCCTTTTCTACGTCCTCGGTGATATTCCAGTTCAGGGTTTCATCGACGCGCGTAGCAGCCTCGAAGGACTGACCCAGCTTTTGCAGCCGCGCTTCAAGCAGCTCGCGGTCACGCAGCATCTTCGGCGACGTCTTCCCGCTTTCGATCAGGTATTTGAGAACCACATGATCCAGCCGTTGCGACAACCGGCGCTCCAGATCCTGCAGGCGATGGATGCTGCGCACCGCCGTCTGCAGGCGATCTCCGGAAATTGGCTTGGCCTTCGAGCCGGCATAATACTCCTTACCGTCAGAACCATGCTCGAGCAGGAACTCGAACAGATCGGCATCATCGGCCACATAGCGGCCCTTCTTGCCGCGCGCCACACGGTACAAAGGCGGCTGGGCAATATACAGATGGCCGCGCTCGATCACCTCGGGCATCTGGCGATAAAAGAAGGTCAAAAGCAGGGTCAGGATATGCGAGCCATCGACGTCGGCATCGGTCATGATGATGATCTTGTGATAGCGCAGCTTGGCGACATCGAAATCTTCCTTGCCGATACCGGTGCCGAGTGCAGTGATCATGGTGCCGATTTCCTGACTCGACAGCATCTTGTCGAAGCGAGCTTTTTCCACGTTCAGGATCTTGCCCTTGAGCGGCAGGATGGCCTGGGTACGACGATCACGCCCCTGTTTAGCCGAACCGCCAGCTGAATCGCCCTCCACCAGGAAGATTTCAGAAGCGGCAGGATCCTTCTCCTGACAGTCGGCCAGCTTGCCCGGCAGACTGGAAATATCGAGTGCTCCCTTGCGCCGGGTAAGGTCGCGGGCCTTGCGCGCCGCATCACGGGCCATGGCCGCCTCGGCCGCCTTGCCGACCACGCGTTTGGCCTCAACCGGATTCTCCTCGCACCATTCAGCGAGTTTTTCGCCGACCGTGGTCTCCACCGCCGGACGCACCTCGGAAGACACCAGCTTGTCCTTGGTCTGCGAGGAAAACTTCGGATCCGGAACCTTGACCGACAATACTGCCGTCAGGCCTTCACGGCAGTCATCCCCGGTCAGTGAAACCTTGTGTTTCTTCAACAGACCATTGGCATTGGCATAGTTGTTCACGCAACGGGTCAGGGCCGCGCGAAAGCCAGCCAGATGCGCGCCGCCGTCGCGCTGCGGAATATTATTGGTAAAGCAGAAAACATTTTCCTGATAGGCATCGGTCCACTGCATGGACAGCTCGACGGCGATATCGTCCTTCTCGCCGGTAATGGTAATGCACTCCTTGTGCACAGCAGTACGGGTACGATTCAGATGCTCGACAAAGGCCGTGATGCCGCCTTCGTATTCGAACACCGCATGATGGTCGTCGCGCTCATCGATCAGCTCGATGCGCACACCGCTATTCAGGAAGGAAAGCTCGCGCAAACGCTTGGACAGGATATCGAACGACATATTACGATGCGAAAAGGTATCCAGACTAGGCAGGAAGCGTACCGATGTGCCCGTACCCTCGGCCTCGCCGACCACCTTCAGTGGTTTGACGGTATCGCCATGCTCGAAACGACAATAATGCACCTTGCCATGGCGGCGAATCTCCAACTCCAGATAATCGGACAGGGCATTGACCACCGATACACCGACACCGTGCAGACCACCGGACACCTTATAGGAATTACTGTCGAATTTACCACCGGCGTGCAGTACGGTCATAATGACTTCGGCGGCCGAACGTCCTTCTTCCTCATGCATGCCTACCGGGATGCCGCGGCCGTTATCGCGCACGGTGACCGAATCATCGGAATGCAGGATCACTTCGATCTTGTCGCAATGTCCGGCCAGCGCCTCATCAATGGCGTTGTCCACCGCTTCATACACCATATGGTGCAAGCCGGTACCGTCATCGGTATCGCCGATATACATACCCGGGCGTTTGCGCACCGCATCCAGCCCTTTGAGGACCTTGATACTTTCCGCGCCGTAACTGTCAGCTTGTTGAGAAGCACTCATGCCGCTTCCTCCATCATTGTCGTTTGTGGCCCAGGGCCATCATCGGCCGGTATGGCGTGCAACCGGCCGGCTTTTAATTGCTGTATCGCGATATCGATTCCGGATGAAATCTTCACACCCTCCGGCGCTGTAATCAGCACCTGTCCCGGATAGTCCGCCAGACGTTGCAGGGCTCGCATCTGTCGCTCGCTATCCAATGCCTCCAGACAATCATCCAGTAACAGAACCGGAAACATACGGCGATACTGACGCCACAACGCACATTCTGCCATCTTTATGGCAATGGCGGCCAGTTTTTGCTGACCGCGCGAGCCGCCACTGCGAATCTCGCGCTCCTGAAAGAACATCTGCACACCGTCACAGTGCGGTCCAAAGCGTAATCCGCCGACCCGCATATCCTCCTGGCGTTTGCTGCACAGGCGTTGCAGCCAGGCATCTTCTTCATAAGCGGGTGTTTTTAGGCGCACGATCAGCGGCTGTTCGGTCAGGGGCTGCTCTTCAAGCAGCGCTTGATTGAGTTCATCGATCAGGCGCTGGCGATATTCGATAATAGGCAGACCGTGCACGACAATCTGATGCTCCCAGGCATCCAGTTCATCGCTTAACTGGCGTTTTCTAAGTAATCGTCCGCGCTGCATGACGGCCCGAAGATAGCGCTCGTAATGCACATTAAGCCCCTGAAAACAGGACATCACCAAGCCATCGAGCCAGCGCCGCCGCTCGTTCGGCGCTCCGTCAATAAGTTTTCTTCCCTGCGGAGCATCAACCAGCACAGGAAAACTTTCACTCACATCCTTGCGCCGTTGCACATCGCGACCCTGCAAGCGCAGCGATATCTGACCTCGTCGACCGGCGACTGACAGATGCATCGGCCCGAATCGATGCCACACCCCCTGAATAAAGAATCGCTGCTGACCATGCCGCACCAGAAACGGATCGCGCGCCTGTCGAAAAGAACGGCCGAAGGCCATCAGATAAACCGCTTCCAAAAGGCATGTTTTACCGCTGCCATTCGCGCCGATCACCAGATTCAGGCCCGGCTCGCATTGCCAGGTAAGCTTTTCATGGCAACGCAGATCCGCAACCGCCACTTCGCATATACGCAGAGGCGTTGCCGATATCTCGCTATCCTTAGCTTTATTCACGTCGGCTTGAAATCAGCCTTTTACCCAGAGCGATGCCTAAATCCTCATCGGCATAATGACATACCGCGCCTCGGGATGATCCTCGGCATACAGCAGCACCGGAGATAACTCATCCTTCAGCTCCAGATGAACCGTAGCTGAACGCATGGCGCCCAGCGCATCGCGCAGATATCGACCGTTAAAGCCGATCACCACTTCCTGAGCCTGATATTCGGCAGCCAGATGCTCCTCGGCTTCTTCCTGCTCGGTATTGTGCGCCGACACATCCAGCCCCTTATCCGAAAAGGCGAGACGGATATCATGAGTGAATTCATTGGCAACTATCATACTACGACGCAACACCTGATCGAATTCCGCTCTGGCCACCAGCGCATGGCCGGGGTTACCGCTGGGGATCACATCCTGATAGACCGGAAAGCGGGCATCGATGAGTTTCGAGGTAAGTACATTGGATCCGGCTTCCAGACGAATCTGGCGCTCACCGAGAAAAAGAGAGACTTCTTCCTCCGATTCATCGCACAGCTTGCGAATCTCCATCACCGCTTTGCGCGGCACGATGCACTGGCTGCTGGAAGTGTTATCTCCAAGCTCCACCTCGTTCAGGGCCAGGCGATGTCCGTCGGTGGTCACCAGACGCAGCATCTGCTTGTCATCCACCTCGAACAGCGTGCCGGTCAGATATTTGCGGGTTTCGTCGTTGGACATGGCGAAGCTGGTAGCGGCAATCATGTCGGAGAGCTGCGCCGCTGGCAGGCGAATGGCGGCCGAATCTTCCTCAAGGCTAAGGCTCGGATAATCGGAGGCCGGCAATGTGGACAGACGAAAGCGGGAACGCCCACTGCGAATCGCCAGGAAATGATCGCCGGTTTCAAGTGTCACATCCTGCTCGGGATCAAGCTCCTTAATGATGTCGAAAAGCTTGCGCGCCGATACAGTGATCTCGCCAGCTTCCTTGACGCTGGCTGCGGCCTGACTGCGGATGCCGACTTCCAGATCTGTAGCGGTGACCTCAAGGGTATGTTGATCGGCTTTTAAAAGAATATTAGCCAGAATAGGGACGGTATGCCTTTTTTCTACAATGCTCTGGCAACGCTGAACAGCTTGCAATAAAGATGCTCTGGATAATGTTATGTTCATCCTTACTCCTTAAATCCCTTTAATATATAAAAGGTTCATAGTCATCATAGGTGCTGTGGATAATGTGGACAAGTCAAAAATCACCATATGTACCTTGCTTAAACTGCATCAAACGTCTGTGGAGAAACGCCCGCGTAGCTTGTGCACAGGGTGTGCATAAATCCCCTAGGATGGCGACAGCTTATCGTTCACCGGGCTTATACTCAACTTATCCACAAGATATGCGTTCTTCTGTGCACATGTTATGAAGATGGG
>CAZDJY010000089.1:0-2011 GCA_964505835.1 uncultured Zetaproteobacteria bacterium
TGCGCGCATCCTAAGAACTCCATACCGGAAACCAAGCACTAATCAGACTTGCCGGACAATGGCCGTTACCGCCCATTCAATCCTCATCTCAAACAGGTGCTCGGCCAGCATCTGAACGGATGCTGCCATGGATGGCCTGCCAAAATCATGCGCGTAAGCACTTGATTTTGTTAGCTAGTATTGATCCGGAATGAAATGCTGATCTTCAATATCCGGTCTCTTGTAATCGGGCGGTTCCTTGCGCGGCGGCAGCGGTGCCGGCTTGGGCATGATGTCCTCGTACGGAACGGACGACAGGATATGGCTGAGGCAATTCAATCGTGCCCTTTTCTTATCATCGGCATTGACCACATACCATGGTGCTTCCTCGATATCGGTATAGAAAAACATCTCGTCCTTGGCTTTCGAATATTCCATCCAGCGATCGCGCGACTCGATATCCATCGGACTCAGCTTCCAGTGCTTGGTCTTATCCGTGGCGCGTTTCTGGAAACGGCGCTCCTGCTCGGCGTCGGACACCGAAAACCAGTACTTCAGCAGGATGATGCCCGAGCGTACGATCATGCGTTCGAACTCCGGGCATGAACGCAGGAACTCACGATATTCCTTATCGGTACAATAACCCATGACCCGTTCGACCCCGGCCCGGTTGTACCAGCTTCGGTCAAAGACAACGATTTCACCGGCTGCCGGAAAATGCTGCACATAACGCTGGAAATACCATTGGGTTTTCTCGCGATCTGATGGTGCGGGCAGGGCCACAACATTGCAGCCGCGAGGATTCAGCGGCTCCATGAGGCGTTTGATCGTGCCGCCCTTGCCGGCCGCATCGCGCCCCTCGAAGACAATGATCAGGCGCAAACCCCGATCCTTGACCCAATACTGGAATTTAACCAATTCCTCATGAATGCCGGCCAGCGCCTTCAGATAGGCTTTTTGGCTCATTTTGCCATGCCGATGGGCATTCGGGCTCTTAGCAGACATGGCCACCTCCCTGTTTCACTCTCCTACCAGTATATGCCGGAATAGCGTGAAAATAAACCCGCCTTCACCACTTCCAACGTCAGGGCATAAAAAAAACCCGCCAGCCTTGCAGCTGACGGGTTATATTCCGAACAGGAAACTGTAATTAAGCGATCGATTTCACATGCGCATTCAGACGGGACACGCGACGTGATGCCTGACGCGGATGAATCTGATGCTTGCGGCCAGCGCGATCCAGCTGCGAGGTGGCCAGTGCCAATGCGGCAGCGGCGGCTTCCTTGTCACCGGCTTCTACAGCAGCCAGTACCTTCTTGATCGAGGTGCGCATAGCAGCCTTCTGGGTACGGTTCTGGGCCCGTTTCTTTTCATCCTGACGTGCACGTTTCAGTGCGGATACATGATTTGCCACGTTGTTTGCTCCTGCTGCATTGCTGCAATGTGTGTTAAGGCGCGGAACCATAGCGCCGCTTCATCCGTTGTCAACCCGTACAAGCCGATTAATGCTGGCATAAAACAGGCATGCACAACACATTTTGACGTGCTATGCTCCGGCACAGTTCAGACAATGGATTGTTTTCGCTGCGACGAACCCGTCGGCAGCCTTTTCAAGGATTAAGGAGGAATCTATGAAAGTTATTGATGTCATGACCCATGGCGGATTGTCCTGCAAGGCAGGCGACACCCTGCACGAAGCGACTCAGAAGATGGTCATGCGCCGTTGCGGTTCGCTGCCGGTTGTCGACGATGACGGCAAGCTGATCGGTATTATCACCATCCGCGATACCATGCTGCCGCTGTATCCGAATTTCGGCGAGTACATCCACGATGCCAAATCCGCCCGTGATTTCGAGGAGATGGAAGACAACTACAAGAAGGTGATGTGCATGAAGGTGAAGGAAGTGATGACGCCCGACCCGATGACCGTTACTTCCGATACGCCGGTGTTGAAGGCCGCATCCTACATGGGCCTGAAGAACCTGCGCCGCATTCCTGTGGTCGATGATGGCGAGCTCAAGGGCATGGTCAG
>CAZDJY010000089.1:2111-5626 GCA_964505835.1 uncultured Zetaproteobacteria bacterium
CGGCTGGAGAAGCAAAGTACTGCTGATATCCAACGTCTCACCGATATCATCGAGGAACGTCGCAGGGCAGGCTTTGTACGCCAGTGCCACGGTGATCTGCATCTGAGAAACATCGCCCTGCTTAATTCTCAGCCAACCGTCTTCGACTGCATTGAGTTCAACGATGACTACCGCATCATCGATGTGATGAACGATGTTGCATTTCTGTGCATGGATTGCGATGCCCGGGCACGGCCGGACCTGGGCTTCAGGTTCCTGTCCCGCTATCTGGAACACTCGGGGGATTATTCAGGCCTGAAGCTGTTCAATCTGTACGCTGCTTACCGGGCAGGCGTGCGCGGCAAGGTCGCCAGCCTTCTGGCGCAGGAGCCCGGACAGGATACTGAAAGCGTCGGGCATCAGATGGATGAGGCCGGCCGTTATTTCCGCCTGGCGCTCGCCTACACACAACAATCCGCGCCGCATCTATTCATCATCGGCGGCCTGTCCGGAAGTGGAAAAAGTCATCTGGCACTACTCGGCTGCGGCCCGGAGCGGGCTGTCATCATCCGCTCCGATGCAATCCGAAAGCGCCTCGCTGCCAGTCATACCGACCTGCCCCTGTACAGCGAGGCCATGACTGCCCTGACCTATCAGTCCATGTTCTCCGCTGCGTGCGAAGCGCTGGCTGCCGGCATGTCGGTGATCCTCGATGCCACCTTCCTTGACCCTGTGCGCCGAAACGAAGCTCGGGAACTGGCTCAGAGAATGGGCGTCGCACCAACCTTCTTCTGGCTGGATATACCTGAGCAACAGATCAGGCGTCAAATCGATGCGAGAAGCGATCGCGGCAAGGATATATCCGATGCCGACATGGCTGTACTGGAAACCCAATTGCAGCACTACCAGCGCCCCACCGAAACCGATATCATCTTCCTCAGCCACTGCCAGAGCTGGCCAATTCGAGCGCCGGCGCCGTAAGAGGGTTTTTTAGCCCTTCATTAAATATCCCTATATGTCTGCCGATAGATACTCCAGACAGATATGGATATTACACAACACCCTACGATGGCCACCAAGAGCCAGCAGACGCAAGCCTTTTCGCTGCGCCAGTGGCTGGATATGCACCTCAACGATCTTAGTACCGGCGCCACCCGTTATATCAACATGATCTTCATCGGCATGATTCTGCTGTCCGTCCTGTGCACGATGCTGTTGACCGTGCCCGACATACCCGATTTCGAGAGATATATCCTGCACAGGCTGGAGGTTATCTTCGCCTTCACTTTCCTCGGTGAATATTTGCTGCGCCTGTACGCTGCACCCGCAAGGCTGCAATACATCTTCAGCCTGTACGGCATCATCGACCTGTGCGCCATCGTGCCTGCACTCGCCGGATTCAATCAAAGTATCGCCATTCGCATGTTACGCATGATTGCCATCATCCGGTTGATGAAACTGATGCGTTATGCCCGCGATGTGCAGGTGCTGCTGATCTCGCTAAGGCAAAGCATCGGCATCCTGTTCGGCGTAGCCGCAGCCATCATGCTAATGGCCGTGTTCATGGGGAATGTCGTATATGCCATCGAACCGGAAAATTTCTCAACAGCCTTTGAAGGCCTGTGGTGGAGTCTGGTAACCATGAGCACGGTCGGTTACGGTGATTATGTGCCGCACTCCCTTGCCGGACGCGTCGTGGCCGGCATCTGCATGCTGATGGGTATCGGCATGTTCGCCATTATTACCGGCATTATTGCCGCCAAGATTCAACACACCATGCAGGATAAGGATGAAGCCCCCTGTCTGCATTGCAGTAACACCATCTCGTCCATGTACCTCTATTGCCCACATTGCGGACAGCATGAACCTCATGTGGCCCCCCAGATCAAAAAAACAGGGCGTCAACGCAGATTAATTGGTCAGCAAAAAAGGAGACGTTGACGATTTGACGATCGGCCTCGACTGACCAGCTACAGCACCTGCACCGCCTGTGCCGCCAGACGAGAGCGTTCGCTGGCTTTCAGCGCGATATGACCGGCATGTTCCCAGCCGGCGAATTGCTTCACCACGCGTGTCAGGCCATTGGTATAGGCTGTCAGATAGGGTGTGTCGATCTGGGCATTGTTGCCGAGAATAACAATCTTTGAATCCTCGCCCATGCGCGTGACCAGTGTTTTCATCTGGTGCGGCGTCAGGTTCTGCGCCTCGTCAACAATAAGCCATGTGCGCGTAAATGTCCGGCCACGCGCATAGGACAGAGCCGAGATTTCAATCCGGTGCTGGCCCAGAATATCATTGATATTATGCGCTTCCTCACCCAGAAGAATCGATAGGTTATCGGTAATAGCCGCCATCCAGGGCTCCATTTTCTCGCGCTCTGTGCCCGGAAGATAACCGATATCCTGGCCACCCATCGGTACGGTGGCACGGGTCACCAGAATCTTGTCATATAGCCCCATATCCAGCGTTTGATGCAGGCCGCATGCCAGCGCCAGCAAGGTCTTACCCGAGCCGGCCAGACCCATCATGGCCACCAGATCCAGCTCGGCATCCATCAGCAGATTCATGGCCATGTTCTGCTCCAGATTGCGGGCCTGTACACCCCATATTGCATGGCGCTCATGGCGATAGGAGGTCGTATCGTACAAATGCACGCGGCGTTCATCCTCGATCTTATCGCAACGCATCGCCACCTCGCGCTCACCGGGAAGAATCACAAAACTGTGCAGAAATGGCATATCCATCTCTTCCGGCCAGCTGACGATATAATGGTTGCCATGCTCGTGCTCGACCACTTCCATACCCTCGGCCATGGCGGTCCAGGTTTCATCATCCAGGCGTACCTTACCGCTCGGCAGTACAGACAAGTCATCCACGACCTTGTCGGAGCGATAATCTTCCGTATGCAGCCCCAGCGCCCGCGCCTTGATACGCAGATTGATATCCTTGGAGACCAAAACCACATGCCGGCCTTCATGCTCCTGCTGCACCGCCATGGTCACGGCAATAATGCGATTATCACCACTCCCCCTGGCCAACGAATCGGGCAGGATATCCAAAGCCCGGTGATTCAGTTCGAAATATAGCTTGCCGCCGCCCGGCAACAGACAACCTTCCGACAAGTCTTCACAATCCTTGCTCAATTCATCCAGCTGACGCGATGCATCGCGGACATTACGAGCCAGATCATCAAAACCTTTTTTGACGTGATCCATCTCTTCAAGCACAACAATGGGCAACACCACATCGTGTTCATCGAAGCGATTCAAAGCGTTGGGATCATGGATTAAAACATTGGTATCAAGAATGTAAATTTTACGTTCTTCGCTGGCAGCCAAGTGTGCCTCCCCTTGCAAGCGGCATGGTTCACATGCCTGTGTTTTGCACATACTGTCAGAAGTTTCACAACACGCCTAGCCACCTTACAGAAAATGCAAAAACATGCTTGACAGCCTCGGTCGGATCGTCATGATTCGCGCCGTTCGCGGGAATAGCTCAGCTGGTAGAGCGCAACCTTGCCAAGGTTGAGGTCGCCG
>CAZDJY010000090.1:0-5595 GCA_964505835.1 uncultured Zetaproteobacteria bacterium
AAGGAGCATCCATGGCTGAGCCGCAGATTCGCGTACAGGGTGCGCGTGTTCATAATTTAAAAAATATCAGCCTTGAACTGCCGCGCGAAAAGCTCGTGGTGATTACCGGCGTATCCGGTTCCGGTAAATCTTCACTGGCCTTCGATACGCTATATGCCGAAGGGCAGCGCCGATATGTTGAATCGCTGTCGGCCTATGCTCGCCAGTTTCTCGGCATGATGGAGCGGCCGGATGTGGATGTTATCGAAGGGTTGTCGCCAGCGATTTCGATTGAGCAGAAGACAACCAGCCGCAACCCGCGCTCTACCGTCGGCACGATCACCGAAGTATATGATTACCTGCGCTTGCTGTTTGCCCGCATTGGCCAACCATTTTGCCATAGCTGCGGCAAGCCGATCACTTCCCAGCCGGCCAGTATGATTATTGAGCAAATGGAGGCTTTGCCAGAAGGCAGCAAGGTACAGCTGTTGGCACCCATTGCCCGGGGGCGCAAGGGTGAATTCAGGAAAGAGCTTGAGAAAGCCGGGCAAGATGGCTTCGTGCGCGTACGCATTGATGGTGAGGTGATGCCTCTGGAAGATGCTCCCGAGCTGGACAAAAAAAGGAAGCATTCCATAGAGCTGGTGGTGGATCGTCTGGTCATCCGGGAAGGCATTCGCACCCGTCTAGCCGATTCTGTTGAGACCTCGTTGCGTTACGGGGAAGGGGTACTGGTTGCGCTCATTGATGCCAAGGAGCAGGTATTCTCGGAGCGTTTTGCCTGTGCCGATTGTGGTATCTCCTATCCTGATATTGAGCCGCGTTTATTTTCATTCAATTCCCCGGTCGGCGCCTGTCCGAGTTGTGACGGGATTGGCGTCAAGACCATCTTTGATCCGGCTCTGGTGATTCCCGATCCAGATCTGTCCCTGGCCGATGGTGCGATTGAGCCATGGTCGGGACGTGAAACCTTTATGTATCGTCAGACCATTGAAGCGGTCATGGAGCATATGGGGGGAGATATCAATACCCCCTTTAACGAACTGGGCGAAGAGATTCGCCATGCTCTGCTTTACGGAACTGGCAGAAAAAAAGTGCGCTTTGTGTATCAGACTCCGGGCCAGAACCGGACGGTTGAGCGGCCGTTCGAGGGCGTGATTCCGAATCTGGAAAGAAGGTACAGGGAGTCTTCATCGGATGATGTGCGCGAAGCCTTGTCTTCCTATATTAACACGATTGATTGTCCGGATTGCCATGGCTCACGGCTGAACCGTGCGGCAAGGCATGTTCGAGTCGGTGGTTTGAGTCTGCCGGAAGTAACCGCCATGCCGTTGCGCGAGTCACGCCACTGGTTTTCACAATTAAAGCTTAGCCGGCAGCACATGGCCATCGCCGAAAAAGTACTTGATGAAATCAATGCGCGCCTCGGATTTATGATCGAAGTGGGTTTGGATTATCTGAGTCTTAATCGAACAGCCGGCACGCTGTCCGGCGGTGAAGCGCAGCGTATCCGGTTGGCGACCCAGATCGGCTCGGCTCTGGTTGGTGTATTGTATATCCTCGACGAGCCATCTATTGGTCTGCATCAGCGCGATAATGATCGACTGCTGGCTACCCTCAGACGACTGCGTGATCTGGGAAATTCAGTCATTGTGGTCGAACATGATGAGGATGCGATTCGTTCGGCTGACTGGGTTATCGATATGGGGCCCAGAGCAGGTGAGCACGGTGGCGAGGTGGTGGCTGAAGGGCGGCTGGATGATATTCTCAAAGCCGATTCATTGACCGCAGACTATCTGACCGGACGCAAGCAGATTGCCGTACCGAAGCGCCGCAAATTAGAGCCTGAGCAGCTTATGATTGGTGTGGATGCAGCCAGTGAGCATAATCTTCAGCAGGTCAGTGCCCGTTTTCCTCTGGGCCGTTTTTCCTGTGTTACAGGGGTATCGGGTTCCGGAAAATCAACCCTGACACTTGATACTTTGTATCGTGGCTTTGCCCGCGCCAAGGGTCTGAAAACCGATCGTGTCGGGCGACATGCTGAATTGCTTGGCGTTGAACTGGTCGATAAGATTATTGATATTGACCAGAGCCCGATCGGGCGTACGCCCAGATCGAACCCGGCCACTTATACCGGCATCTTCACCTCGATCCGCGATCTGTTTTCTCAGGTGCCGGAGTCGCGTTCCCGGGGCTACAAACCGGGCCGTTTTTCATTCAATGTCAAAGGTGGCCGATGTGAGGCGTGTCAGGGCGATGGCATCATCAAGGTGGAGATGCACTTCCTGCCGGATGTCTATGTGCACTGCGAATCATGTCAGGGTGATCGTTATAATCGGGAGACACTCGATATCCGCTATAAAGGCAAGAATATCGCCGAAGTGCTTGATATGACGGTCGATGAAGCAGCTGAGTTTTTTGAGGCAATCCCGCCATTGAAGAATCGTCTGGCGACCCTGCAGCATGTTGGGCTTGGATATATTCGTCTTGGCCAGCAGGCGACAACACTTTCAGGCGGTGAGGCCCAGCGGGTGAAACTATCCAAAGAGCTCGCTCGTCGGGCCACCGGCGATACGCTGTATATCCTTGATGAGCCGACCACTGGCCTGCACTTCGATGATGTAGCCAAGCTGCTTGAGGTGCTGCATACCCTGGTCGATCATGGCAATACGGTGATTGTCATCGAACATAATCTGGATGTGATCAAGACCGCCGACTGGATCGTGGATATGGGGCCTGAAGGTGGCGACAAGGGGGGTGAGCTTGTCGTGGCAGGCACTCCGGAGGATGTCGTGGCCTGCAAAAAGTCCTTCACCGGCCAGTATCTCAAAGCACACATGCAATGATGATTGTCATTTTACGGCATCGCATCTAGGTTCACACCGATTCGAAATCGGGGAGTTTGGCATGTTGAACAAGGCAATGTTAATTGGAAATCTGGGCGCAGATCCTGAGACGCGGTTCACACAGGATGGTACCTGTGTGTGTAATCTTCGATTGGCGACGACGGAAAAATTCAAGAATCGTGCAGGCGAGCAGCAGGAAAAAACCGAATGGCATCGTGTGGTTCTTTGGGGACGTCTGGGTGAGATTGCCAACCAGTATTTAAAGAAGGGCGCACGCGTTTATATCGAAGGCAAGATTGAGACCCGCAAATGGCAGGATCGCGATGGTAACGACAAATATACCACCGAGATACGCGCCAATGAAATGAAGATGCTGGGCGGCGGCTCCGGTATGGGTGGCGGTGGTGCATCCGGTAATGCTGGTGGCAGCAGCTTCCCGTCTCAGGGTGGTGGTTCGAAGCCGCAAAAAGCGAACGACCCGTTTGCAGATTCTCCGGATTTTGGTGATGTCCCTGTGGATGATGACATCCCTTTTTAGTTTCTACCATAGTATTAAACGTTGCGATTAAGTTGAAACGAAAAGGCCCGCTTTATGCGGGCCTTTTTTATGTGGGTGCTGTTTCTTTCTCTAAATAATGAACTTTATTATTGCAGGGTATCCCTGAGCAGTTTGAACAGCGCACGGGAGGATTTTGGTGGCTTGTTGTCGCGGGTCTCTTTGGCGGCATTGCGAATCAGCTGACGAATCTGGCCGGCATCGGCAATCGGATAGTCATGCATGAACGCGGTCAATGTGTCGGGGCCTTCACTGAGCAGGCGATCACGCCAGCGCTCAATGCGGTGAAAAGCAGCATCAAGCTCTGCTTTTTTTGCATCCAGCTCCTCGAAAGTGGCAAGCATGGAATCGGTCGGCAATTCCCGCAGCAGCTTGGTGATCAGTTTAAGCTGACGTTTGCGGGCTCCGTGTTTCATCGATCGGGCGGCTATGATTTCTCCATGCAGCTCATCAGGCAAGTGCATTTGCATCAGCTTCATCTCATCCAGATCGATCAGTTTTTTGCTCAGTTCAAGCAGCGCCTGAATCTCACGTTTCTGCTGGCTCTTGTTCAGGCGCTCAACGCGGCCACCATCCATGTCGCTGGTATCAATCAGCTTAGACATTTTCGCGCGTCTTGTGGAAGGTGATGTCCGGCCATTGTTCTTCGGTGTAATTCAGTTTCCAGGCACTCGGGGCCAGATAGGTAAGGAAGCCGTCGCCATCCTCGGCCAGATTTACTTCGAACAGCCGGCGGAATTCGGCCAGTTTCTTCTCGTCATCACTGGTGATCCAGCGAGCCACCTGAAAATCGGTGCCGACATAATCGGCATCGACCTTGTACTCGGTTTTTAGTCTCTCCACCGTGACATCGAACTGCAATACGCCAACTGCACCAAGAATATAATCACCGCCCAGCATGGTTTTGAACACCTGAACCGCGCCTTCCTCGGAGAGTTGTACCAGCCCTTTATGCAGCTGTTTGCGTTTCATCGGGTCCTTCAGCCGGATGCGACGGAAATGCTCAGGGGCGAAGTTTGGGACACCGGTAAACTTCAAAGCCTCGCGGCTGGTGAAGGTATCGCCGATCTTGATCGTGCCATGGTTGTGAATTCCGATGATATCGCCGGCATAGGCTTCTTCGATGTGCGAGCGGTCCTGAGCCATGAAGATGGTTGCATTGGCCAGCTTGATATCCTTGCCGATGCGGTGGTGGCGCACGGTCATACCTTTCTCGAATTTGCCAGAGCAGACACGGAAGAAAGCGATGCGGTCGCGGTGGGCTGGATCCATATTAGCCTGGATCTTGAAGGCAAAGGCGGAGAAATCCTTTTCTTCGGGTTTTACTGTACGTTCAACAGCCTCGCGCGGGCCAGGTGCCGGGGATAACTCGACAAAGGCATTCAGCAGTTCGCGAACGCCGAAGTTGTTGATGGCGCTGCCGAAGAATACAGGGGTTTGAGAGCCGTTAAGGAAATGCTCAAGATCGAACGGATCGGCGGCTCCCTCTAGCAATTCGACTTCATCGCGCAGCTCATCGGCCTGAGAGCCAAGCAACTCATCCAGAGATGGGTCGCTGAGATCTTCGATTCTGATACTGTCGAAGTCGGAGGTTTGCGCCCCGGCCTTGAATAGATTGAGCTCTTTTTTGTACAGGTTATACACGCCCTTGAACGCCTTGCCCATGCCGATCGGCCAGGACATCGGGGTGCACTCGATCTGCAGTTTATCTTCGATCTCGGCCAGGATATCCAATGGCGCCAGACCTTCACGATCGAGTTTGTTGATGAAGGTAACGATGGGTGTATTGCGCATGCGGCAGACCGCCATCAGTTTCTCCGTCTGCGCCTCAACGCCGTTACCGGAGTCAATGACCATCATGGCAGAATCGACGGCGGTCAGGACGCGGTAGGTGTCTTCCGAGAAGTCCTGATGTCCGGGGGTGTCGAGCAGGTTGATTTCGTAATTCCGGTCATTGTGCAGGTAGTTGAATTTCATCACCGACGAGGCCACGGAAATACCGCGCTCCTGCTCGATCTTCATCCAGTCGGATGTGGCATGGCGGCTGGCCTTGCGCGCCTTGACCGCGCCAGCCATCTGAATCGCGCCGCCGAACATCAGCAGCTTTTCCGTTAGCGTGGTCTTACCGGCATCCGGATGCGAGATGATGCCGAAAGTGCGGCGTTTCTGAATTTCTTCGAGTTGGCTCATGAGCTGGCTGATGGACTCCGGTGA
>CAZDJY010000091.1:0-2402 GCA_964505835.1 uncultured Zetaproteobacteria bacterium
AAAAGAATTCTTAGCATGGCTGATGTATAGGGGCTCGGGAGAACGAATACAAGGGGTGACGGAAATCATCAGGCAATAATTGATCAGAATGCCCGGTGAAATATTGGCGAAGCAGCTATTTCGGCGGGGCGCAATGTTGTAGCGCCAGAAGCGAAAGCGCCTGCACACCCGTGCGCATGGATGATTCGTCGATATCGAAGCAGGGATGATGCAGGGGATAACGGGTTTCGGGGCCGCTGCCGGTGCCGAGGCGAAGCAGGCAGCCTGGGGTGTCGCTGAGAAAAGCCGCAAAGTCTTCCCCGCCCATGGACGGTTCGGCGATTTCGATCAGCGTGGTTTCGGGCATGAGCTGCTGGAAAATCTGTCTGGCCTGCTTCAGGCAGATGCCATCATTGCAGAGAACCGGTGTCGCCTGACGCAGGGAGAATTGCGCCGATGCCCCCCATGTTTCGGCTGTCTGGCGGATAATACGATCCATCTTGATGCGTATCTGTTCATGGGTTTCCGGCTGCAGGCTTCTGAATGTGCCCGAAAAGCTGACCTTTTCCGGAATGACATTGCTGGCGTGGCCGCCATGAATCTGACCGATGGTTAATACGGCGGCCTGTAGCGGATTGACCCGGCGGCTGACGATATGATGCAGAGCCTGAATGATATGGCTGGCGACCAGGATCACATCGGTGCATTCGTGTGGTCTGGCTGCATGTCCGCCGCGCCCGGTAATTTCAACGTCAAACATATCTGCTGCAGCACACATCACACCCTCGCGCAGGCCGAGCGAACCGCTGGGCAGATAGGGATAGACATGCAGGGCATAAATAGATTCGGGATGGATGTCGGAAAATACATGGTCGGCGATCATGGCGGATGCGCCTTCACAGGTCTCCTCGGCAGGCTGAAAAACAAAAGCGACATTACTGCGTAAGTGCTCCTTCATGCTGCTCAGAATATCAGCAGCTCCGAGCAGCATAGCCGAGTGCGCATCATGGCCGCAGGCATGTGATATTTCAGCGATTTCTGAGCGATAGCTCCCTTCCTTGGCATCCTGAATCGGCAGCGCATCCATGTCGGCACGCAGGGCGATCCATGGCCGCGAAGGGTCTGTTTTCAGGGTTGCCAGCACACCATGCCCGCCGATATTCGTGCGCACCTTCAGGCCAAGGCCATGACAAATCCTGGCGATTTGCTCGGATGTTTGGATTTCCTGACCCGACAGCTCGGGGTGCTGATGGAAATGCCGACGCATGCGGAGGACCTCCGGCATGCAGGCTTCAACAGCAGCCTCCAGATCAGAGGCTAAAGCCGCATCTGCTGCCTGATTCGGAGATTGTTCATTCATGTTGCCAGCCATCCTGTGCCACCATTCTTCTCACCAGAGTCGAAAAATCCTGTTGGCTATCATACAAGCTTCGCTGGATTTGTGCACCGCCGCCGCGTTTTCGCCATTGGGGTATTTGTGCTGCGACGATATCCAGCTCGGCGCTGTCTGCACCCTGCCGGGCCAGATGTTCGAGGCGTGCTTGAATCCAGTCCAGCAAGGGTATCAGTGACTCGGAAGCCGGATCGATGATCGTCGCTTCCATACCATAGCGGCAGGCTCGCCAGCGGTTTTCGCGAATCAGGGATGGATGCACCTTTTGCGCATCAGATGCGTGCATGGCGGCGATGGTTTCAGCCCGCACGTAGGCAATATATGCCGCAGTATCCTGACGCTGAATCGGCATGTCACCGGCGCGGATCTCCAGCGTACCGAAATCAGGATGCGGCCGCATCTCCCACCAGATATCGCGCACCGAATCGATACTGCCGGTACTCAGCAGGCGACCGGCGCAATGCTCAAAATCATGCCAGTCGTCAAAATAAAAGGGCATGCCGCCCTGGCTTAAACCCTCGAACACCTTGATGCGACTGGCTGCCAGGCCGGTGTCCTCGCCTTGCCAGAAGGGCGAGTTGGCCGAGATCGCCAGAAATACCGGCATAATCGGCAACAGATGATTCATGGCCCGGATACAGGTATCGCCATCGGGCATGCCGACATGCACATGAATGCCGAAGATATTGAATCGATAAGCCATCCATTGCAGTCGTTCAAGCAAGCGGTGATAGCGAGGATCGGAGGTCACCTGTTGATCGCGCCAACGAGAAAGCGGATGCGTACCACTGGCCAGCAGGCAGGCATGTTGTTCGGCAAGGATGCTGCTGACCCGCTGATGATGCATGGCCAGTTCCTGCATGCATGCATGGGTTTGGCTATGGATAGCGGAATTGATTTCAACAGTGGAAGTGAATAACTCGGGCTTGATGCGCGGGTCATCTCCGGTGACGGTAAACACATCGGGAGCGGCAGGGATTTGGGTACCGTACTTTTCATCCACCGTCATCCATTCCATTTCCACACCCAG
>CAZDJY010000091.1:2502-5592 GCA_964505835.1 uncultured Zetaproteobacteria bacterium
CCCGGTTTGACGCAGCAGCTCGATAAGCCTTTGCCTCGTCACGCTTGACGGCCGAATGGCAAGACTGCGCTGGTAGGCGGCTCTGGCCTGATCGAATTTTTCGGCAGCCATCAGCATGTCGCCATATTGCCGCCAGCAGGGGGCACATGCAGGTAGCAGCTTCGTTGCCTTCTTGCCTTCAGCGATGCCGCCATCGTTATGCTGATGTTTTGACTGGAAGATGGCATAGCGCAAATGGGCATGACCATTGGCAGGATCGGCCTGCAATGCCCTGCGATATTGTTGGTCGGCGAGCTCCGGCTTGCCCTGCGCTTCCGAGATAACAGCAATCAGATACCAGGGCGTCGCCTCATGGGGTGATTTCTGAGTAGCCTCGGTGAGCAGGGCCAGTGCAGCATCGTTGTTTTTCTGCGCTTGCCAATACAGGGCCAGATTGATGGCCGAAGGAAAATGCCAACCCAGGTTCAGATTATCCTGATAAAGCCGGGCTGCATCCCGTGCATGGCCGGTCTCTGTCAATAACAGGGCCAGATTGTAGCGCGCCTTCTGATTATCCGGGTGTTCATGCAGTTCGCGCTCGAACGAGCGCCTTGCCTCGCTGATTTGGCCTGCTTCCAGCTGCTTCTGTCCTGTTTGCCAGGCCGTCGGTGGTGGCAGAGTGCTGGTGCAGCCTGCAAAGAATGCGAGTGCAATAATAAACAAGCCGGAATTGAGCGTGCTCATCGGAGTGTCGCTTTACTCATCGGCCGGAATACGGCCCATATGTCCGGTGGTTAGCAGCATCTCCTCCATCTTCAGACGCGTTGCCCGGGGCGAGGCCTTTTTCTCCGGTTTTTCACTCAACACCTTCCACGGATTACGGCGTACGTCATCGGAGAAGGCCTCCAGATTTTCGGAAGCCTTGCGCAGTTCAAACATGATGCGATACAGGTTCTCGCGATTTTCGACCAGCATCGCACGCAGATCGCGCACGGTGGCCGTACTTTCCCTGAAGAAATCCCGGCTTGATGCAGCGGCCTCCGGCAACGTGGTCAACAATTGATCCAGATGCTTCCGGTGCTTGGCGATCAGATCGGCACTACCTTCTCCGGTATTGGCAAAGCCTTTGGCTGCCCGGCTGATAGATTGACGGTTTTCATGGATCAATGCGGCCAGTTCCTCAGCAGCCTGACCGGTCTGAGTGATCAGGTGATGCAGCGAGTGTTCGCCATTACCGGTACCCAAAGCTTCGGCCAGCGTATGGGTCAGGCTTTTGATGTCATTGGTGATATCTGAGGATTTGGTGATGAATGAATTGATGTCTCCGCCGGGATCGGACGGGATGAGGGCACCATCGGGCAGCCAGGCTGTGTCGTCATCTTTAGCCTTCAGGGAAAGGTTCTTTTCGCCCACCAGTCCGCGCCCGACAATGGATGCACGGGTCGAGGCCGGCAGTTTAACACCCGGATTCAGGGCAATGCGTACACGCGCTTTATTGTTGCGCAGGAGAATCTCCTGCACAGTGCCGACCTTGACGCCGGCCATGCGCACCGGCGCCTGCACATCCAGCCCGAGCAGATCATCGAATTCGGTCTCAACGATATGCGCATCCTGCTTGAACCAGACCATATTACCGATCCTGCCTGTGGCAAAGGCGAGCGCTATCAAAGCAATCAGGACGAAAGCGCCCAGGCGAGCTTGTGGATTCATCGTATCAGCGCCTCCTCGATGTGTTTTCCCCAATCACTACAGTTTACCGGTCCATCGGCACGGCCTTCAACAAACTGGCGTAACATGGGATCCTGATCAGAGTCTAGCTGATCCGGCGTGATTTGCCGATGGATGCGTCCGTGACAGAGCATGGCGATGTTGTCGCTGATCATCGCAGCGCTCTTCATATCGTGGGTAATACTCATGATCGTTGTTCCCGATCCTTTATGCAGTCGTACGATCAGGCGGTTAATGACATCGGACATGATCGGGTCCAGGCCCGTGGTCGGTTCATCGAGGAAAACAATATCAGGCTTGTGGCAGATCGTGCGCGCCAGGCCGACCCGCTTGGCCATGCCGCCGGATAACTCAGCCGGCATCAGGTCCTCGACATGCGGCAGGCCTACCCATTCGAGGACCTGGATGGCCCGCAGCTTCGCATCCTTTGAATTGGCACCGTGGCGCAGCATGGCAAATGCAACATTTTCCCAGACCGGCAGCGAATCGAACAGTGCCGCACCCTGAAACAGCATGCCGACGCGGCGCATGCGCGATAATTGTTCGTGTTCGGGAAGCGCCAGCCAGTTTTCACCATCGACAAGAATTTCACCGGCATCGGGCTTGAGCAGCCCCAGGATGCATTTGATCAGCACGCTCTTGCCGGTACCCGACATGCCGATCACGGTGGTGGATGTGCCGGGCATGATATCAAGGTCCACATCCTCCAGAATGATTTTTTGTCCGAAGCGTTTGGACAGGCCGCGGATGCGGATGCGCGGCTGGTCGGAGGTGTTCATGCCGGATTGATTCGAATCTGCGCTCATCCGAACATCCAGGCAGTCAGGAAGTAATCCGAAATCAGGATACTCATGCAGGAAATCACCACGGCACGCGTCGTGGCCCGGCCAACCCCGGCCGCTCCTCCCTGACAGTGAAAGCCTTCGGTGCAGCCGATGCTGCCGATCAACATGCCGAAAAAGGCTGCCTTGACGAGGCCCGAATAAAAGTCCTGCAGTTCCATATACAGCGTCGTGTTCTCGATATACACAGCCGGATTCTGATCGAGGACATAGATACTGATCGCATAACCGCCATAGATGCCTATGAAGTCGGCTACGATAACCAAAAGCGGCATCATCAGGATAGCGGCCAGCAGGCGCGGCAGGATCAGATAGCGTACCGGATCGGTGGACAGGGTCCACAGAGCATCGATTTGTTCGGAGACGCGCATGGTGCCGAGTTCAGCAGCGAAGGAAGCACCCACCCGGCCGGCGACCATCAGCCCGACCAGCACCGGACCCAGTTCCCGAACCACCGACATCGAGACGACGATGCCGGTCATGCTCTCGGCAGCAAAGCGATGGAAGACGATATACGACTGCAGGGCCAGCACCATGCCGG
>CAZDJY010000092.1:0-5588 GCA_964505835.1 uncultured Zetaproteobacteria bacterium
TTTTTTGGACAGGGGATTTAATCATGGGTTTTATCGAAGAGCTACGCCAGCAACGCTGGGATGACCATCGCTATTATCATCATAATCGTATCAACCAGTTTTTGCATTTGGCCAGCTCCCTTTGCTTTATCGTCAGCTATGTATGGATATTTCTCGATCCGGTAATGGCTGTGCTCTTTGGTTGGGTTGTGGCCATGTTATTGCGTCAGATCGGGCACTTTTTCTTTGAGCCGAAAACCTATGATGAAGTCAATACCGCCAGCCATGAATATAAGGAAAGCGTGAAGGTGGGTTACAATCTTTTCCGCAAAGTGGTGCTGTTGTCGCTATGGGCTGTGGTCTCTATTGCATTGTATCTGGAACCTTCCATGTTCGGTCTGTTCGATGCCGGCGAGCAGGCACGTGGATTTATGTATAATCTGTCTATCGTGTGGCTGGCTCTGGCCGTTGGTGCTTTGATCTTCAGAACCATCCACCTGTTTTTCATCATGGGCGTTCAGTCCGGGCTGGTCTGGTTCTGCAAGATTCTGACCGACCCGTTCCATGATGTGATGATTTATTACAAGTCTCCCTATTACATTTTCAAAGGTGAAATGTATGATCACATGACCGACTGGTATGATGAATCCTTGCTGGCCAGGGAATCGTAACATGCCCGTTTGTTTAGCGCTCTAAACAAATTGAAAATGCCTGTTTTTGGCCGAAGTTGGTCTGTCTCGCATGCGTCTTGGCGTCTCAGTATGCTGGAGCGGAAGCTCGTTGCAGCCCTTTCATCCTCTGCGCCCTGTACGGTGAATAACAAACATTATTTGCAGACGATCAGGGGGTAACCGAAACGCCTGCCGTTCGGGCGGGGGCGCTTGCGGCGGTTCAGGGTCGCAGCGGGATGAATGATGTGGTTGCCGAAACGGCTGCGCGCCTGTTGCATCGCCTGCCAAAGTGGCAATGCTTTTTCCTCGTTATCGTTGGATGAGAAAAGGCTTTGTTGCCGCTGCCCGGCCGGTTCGATGTCGGAAGCAATGATGCCGCAGCCGCTGAACTCCATATTAGCCCTGAGCAGCAGCGCCAGCGCATCGGCGGCGGCATGCTGGATGAGCCCCAGATGCCGGGTCGGGGCGGGAAGACGAATGGTCTGGCTGATGCGTTCGAAATTGCCAAGCCGCAGCGCGACGGTGAAGCGACTGGCCATGAGATGCTTCGCCACCATGTCCATGGCCAGCCGGAAACAGTGATGGGACAGATGCGCACGCAACAGGCGTACGTCGGTTGTGCGCTCGCCAAGACTGGCTGTGCGCGCCATGCTCTTCGGTAGCTTCGCTTCAAGTTCCAGGCCGAACAGGTTGTGGCCGTTCAACTCCTGCCACAGGTCTGTGCCGGTGCACCCGAGCAGGCGGCGCACCAGCCCTTCCGGAGCGCGGGCGAATTCGAGCGCTGTGCCGATATTGAATTTTTCCAACAGGGCGGCGCGCCGACTGCCGATGCCGGGAATTTCGATGGTCCGCTGGCCGGAGAGGAACTCTTCGATATGATGGCCGGGTACGACGGAGAGGCCGTCGGGCTTGTTTGCATCTGAGGCCATCTTGGCCAGCGTCCGCGATACCGATACGCCAACGGAGACAGTGATGCCGATTTCACTGCGGATACTGCGGCGCATGGCATCGCCGATCTCGCCGTAACCCATGCGCCAGTAGCTGCGCAGGCCGTTCAGGTCGGCGAAGCCTTCGTCGATGGAATAGGTCTCGATCTGCGGCGAATAGCGCTGCAGAACGGCAAACATCTTGCCTGAGATCAGACCGTAGAAACGGAAGTCGGCCGGCAGGAATACGGCATCGGGCATCCGCTTCTGCGCTTCCCACACGGGCATGCCGGTGGTGATGCCTGCGGCCTTGGCATCATAGGTTTTGGCGACGATGCATGCATCCTGGCTGGACATCACGCACAGCGGTCGCCCGGCCAGATCCGGCCGCCTGAGTTGTTCGCAGGAAGCATAGAAACAGTCGGCATCGATATGTGCAATGGCCGTCGGCCAATTGCTGATGATCATGGCTGTGGCCCGCTGATAGTCACAGAATATACTGCACGGAGATGGGCGCCATCAGGCAAATGCATGTGATGTAAATTCACTCGGGATACTTGCGAAATTGCCCGGCCACCACGCCGAAGATCGTCAGTTCCCGCTCCGGGCGCAGCAGCGAATAATGCGGATTGGCCGGGCGCAGCACATAGCCATGTTCATCCTGATCGAGGTACTTGATGGTGAACTCGCCGTCCATGATGGCGACGACAATCTGGCCGATATCGGCGCGGTCGCATTTGCGCACGATGACATAATCGCCCGGCTGGATGCCGGCTCCGGTCATCGAATCGCCTTGCACCTCGACCAGCACCGTCTGCGACGGATGCTCGACCAGATAATCATCGATGCTCAGTGCATCGTCGAGCAACTCGGCGGCCGGACTGGGGAAACCTGCTGGTGCTGCGCCGACGCGCGGCCGGGCAAAGAACCGGGCAGTCGGGGCTAATCGATTACCGGGGGTGGATTGCAGGAATTCGCTGCGCTTGAGTCGCCCAATCAGCTTGGCAACCGCCGCCTTGGAACGCATGCCGCACAGTTCGCCAATTTTTGCGTAGGGCGGAATGACCTTGTGGTCGGCATAGAAATCCTGCAATCGGGCCAGATGTGCGTGATCGATGTTGTCTGCCATGTCGGAAGCCTAGGTGAACGATCGTTCACCGTAAAGGGAGGCGCCCGCCAGCGTGCCATGGACTGGCCATGGATGCCGGATTATCTCATTCGGGATGCTTGGTTATTCGATTTCGGTTTCTGCAGCCAGAGGTGCAATGGCACCCGGTTTCAACGCTTGCGGGGCGGAGATATTTGTCGGGCTGATATGTACGGCAGCACCGGCTTGCTGATAGGCAGTTTCATTGCCGAAGCGGGGAGCCAATGACACCTGACCTTCCAGCAACAGGAAAAATGTTTCATTATCCTGTACGCGACCCCAGAAGTCCGTGCCGCGTACGCCGAGGACGGCGGTCTGTGTGGTGATGGTGGTGGTGCGTCTGTTCAGGCCATTGGCGAGCTTGCTCGCAGTATAACGGAAGGCCCCGCGAAAGATGCGCAGGGCGGATGAGAACAGGCCGTTATCCCTTTGCCATGCGCGCACTCGGAGCTGGGAGCGTTGGCCGAGCTTGATGCGGCTGTTGTCGGGGAAGTCGATATAGGCTTTTGATCGCGAAGCGGTTCGTACCTCATCGCCCTTGGCTAAAAGCATGCCCGGGAAGGCATGGCGGAAGCCTTCCTTGCTGCGTACGACGACCATGCCCTGAACTTTGCTGATGGTGGGTTCTTTGACGATGGTTGCGGCAAAAGCGGTTGAGGCATATAGACTCAAAAAAGCAAAGGCGATGATATTCAGCAGGCCTGGTTTCATAGTCTCTCCGTTATTCGTGATCTCTTTGGCTACTATGGTTGACGGGACATCAATTGACCAGTGACGAATAGCCGGTGACGATTGGGCAGTGAGTTTGCCGGAATCCGGCGCTAGATTCGCTGCATGGATAAGCGCTGCATGCATAAGAAACTGGTGATCGGACTTGAAGGCTCTGTGTTAACGGAGTGTGAGCGGAACTGGTTGCGGGAGTTGACACCCCGGGGTGTGATTCTGTTTGCCCGCAATATCGAATCACCTGAACAGGTACAAGCCCTTTTGACTGATGTGCGCGATTGTACGGGGGAGTCGACCTGGGCTGCCATCGATGAAGAGGGCGGGCGGGTGAATCGGATGCCGTGGCCGCCGTTTGTTAATCGACGACATGGCGCGGATTACGGCGCCATGTTCAGGCGTAATGCCGGCACGGCCATACAGGCAGCGTTTCAGGACAGTCTTATGGCGGGGGAGGCCTTGAAGGCGTTGGGTTTTACGCATAATTGCGCACCGGTGCTGGATGTATTTTCAAACGAAGGGCACTGCATTATCGGCAAGCGGGCTTACGGCGATGATGTGGGCATGGTGACGGCATTGGCAACGGCCTGTATGCGTGGTCTGCACGAAGCGGGTATTGCCGCAGTCGGCAAGCATTTTCCGGGACATGGACGGGCCGATGCCGATTCCCATGTCGATGTGCCATGCGTCGATGCTTCACTCGAAGTGTTGATGGAGGAAGCACAGCCGTTTGCCGATCTGGCGGGCGAAAGCCTCGGCCATATCATGACGGCGCATGTTATTTATACTGAGGTGGAGAGGCAGGTGGCAACCCTGTCACCCTTCTGGCTGCAGGATGTGTTGCGCCGGAGATTCGGTTTTGACGGCACGATTTGGAGCGATGATCTGTGCATGAAGGGTGTGGGTGATGATGTGCCGTCGGCAGCGCGTGCGGCGCTTGCGGCCGGATGTGATATCCTGCTGGTGTGCGAGCCGGAAGGCGTGCGCGCGGTGTACGCATCCATGCAGAAAGATTGAAGGAGGACACATGTCTGATATTTTGAGCGCTGAGGAACTGGCCCGCTTCAACCGGCATATCATTTTGCCGCAGGTAGGACTGGAAGGGCAGGAGAAGCTCAAGCTGGCGAAGGTGCTGTGTATCGGCACGGGCGGCCTGGGCAGTCCGATCTCGTTGTATCTGTCGGCGGCCGGTGTCGGGACCATTGGTCTGGTGGACTTCGATGTTGTGGACGACTCGAATCTGCAGCGCCAGATCGCCCATTCCACGGCCGATGTGGGGCGCCCGAAGGTGGAGTCAGCCCGCGATAAGTTGATGGGCATCAATCCCCACTTGCAGGTGAATCTGCACGGAGATGGAATCCGACGCGATAATGTGCGCGACATTGTTCGTCAATATGATCTGGTGGTTGATGGCACGGATAATTTTCCTACCCGTTATCTGGTTAACGATGCCTGCGTGCTGGAGGACAAGCCGCTGATCTATGCCTCGATTTTTCAGTTCGAAGGGCAGGCAACGGTATTTAATTTCAAGCATGGGGATCAGCGCGGCCCGTGCTATCGCTGCCTGTACCCCGAGCCGCCTCCACCGGGGCTGGTGCCATCCTGTGCCGAGGGCGGGGTGCTGGGCGTATTGCCGGGCGTGATCGGCGTGATCCAGGCCACCGAAGCGGTGAAAATTATTCTTCAGCAGGGTACGACGCTGAGTGGCAGGCTATTATTGTACGATGCGATGGATATGCGTTTTCGTGAGGTGAGATTGCGCCGTGACCCGACATGCCCTGCCTGCGGCGAACATCCGAGTATTGGTGATGTTGTCGAATACGAACAATTTTGCGGATTACCGCCCACCGAAACAGAAGAGGAGGAAGAGATGTTGTCAGAAGATGATATTACCCCGCAGCAGCTAAAGACGATGCTGGATGAACAGTCGGATCTGTTTGTGCTGGACGTGCGTGAGCCGCACGAGGTCGCTATCTGTCGAATCGAAGGGACGTGGGAGATTCCGTTAGGGGCTTTGCCGCAACGCTTTGCTGAGGTTCCGAAGGATCAGGATGTGGTGGTGCATTGCAAGATGGGGGGGCGTTCGGCGCAGGCGGTCGAATTTTTGCAGTCCCAGGGGTATGACCGGGTCAAGAATCTTGC
>CAZDJY010000093.1:0-5576 GCA_964505835.1 uncultured Zetaproteobacteria bacterium
CGCGCATTGTTATCTCCCTAACGAATCAATCTACTCACCGTAGAGTGGTGTAAACCGGCATACTCTGCAATGGCTTGTGCGTGTTCGGGCTTAAATCTTGCAATCATACATCCCTTCCCGCTTTTGATTGCCCGGCTCACCGTTGCATAGTGGACTCCGAAATGAAGTCGCGCATGCTTGTTGAATCGATGCCGTGGCGGCGAGCGGCGATCACAACTTTGCAGGGCTTTTTTCTATCGGGCAGAGTGCGGCTGACAGGGGAGTTCAAATGATGCTGATGCGATGGATAAGTTTTGCCTTGATGATGCTGGTTTCGAGTACGGCTCAAGCTCAGGAATCTGCAGGTGTGGATGCCTTTTTTGGCACGATCAATGGATATATGGCACAAGTCTTATTCTATGACGTGATGCCTGGCGAAGGAAATATGCCTTTTATCGTTGGCTGGCTGGTGGTTGGTGCGGTTTATCTCACCTTCCGGTTCGGTTTTATCAACCTGCGTATGATGGGGCATGCCTTCAAGGTTATTCGTGGCAAATATCAGTCAGCTGACGACAAGGGCGAGGTGTCGCCGTTTCAGGCACTTTCAGCGGCACTGTCGGCCACCGTCGGGCTGGGCAATATCGCGGGTGTTGCCATTGCCGTCAGTATCGGTGGACCCGGAGCAACCTTCTGGATGATCGTGGCAGGCTTCTTCGGCATGACAGCCAAATTCACCGAGGTGACATTGGCCCAGACGTATCGTGAATTTCGATCCGATGGCCGGGTGATGGGTGGGGCGATGGAGTATCTGTCCAAGGGCTTTGCCGAGAAGGGCATGGCAGGCATCGGTAAATCATTGGCTATTTTGTTTGCCGTTCTCTGCGTGGGCGCATCGTTCGGCGGTGGCAATGCCTTTCAGGTGTCGCAGGCATTGGGTGCGGTGCAGAATGAGATCCCTTTCTTTAATGAGTATCCGTGGGTATTCGGAGTATTCATGGCCGGGGCCGTGGGTCTGGTCATTATCGGCGGCATCAAACGCATCGCCCATGCTGCCGAGGCGATCGTGCCGACGATGGTGTTTATCTATTTATCGGCTTGTCTGTGGATCGTTATTTCGCATGCGGCAGACGTTCCCGCCGCACTGACGATGATCGTTAGCGAGGCATTTGCGCCAACGGCGGTGGCCGGTGGCATGATCGGCGTGCTGGTGCAGGGATTTAAGCGTGCGGCTTTTTCTAGCGAAGCAGGCATCGGTTCGGCAGCCATTGCCCACTCCGCAGCCTCGGTGAAATATCCGGTCAGACAGGGTTTTGTGGCGCTGTACGAGCCGTTTATCGATACGGTGATCATTTGCACAATGACAGCGCTGGTGATCATTCTTACCGGCGTGTGGAACGCACCCGAGCATCATGCACTGGTCGAGGCCAGCAAGGGTGCCGCTCTGACCGCTGTGGCTTTCGGTTCGGTGATTTCATGGTTTCCCATCATCCTGTCGGTGTCGGTGGTGCTGTTCGCCTATTCGACGATGATCTCCTGGTCGTACTATGGCGAGCGCTGCTGGACTTATGTGTTCGGCGAACGCTTCTCCATGGCTTATCGCATTATATTTCTGATGTTCGTGGTGCTCGCCAGCCTGATCAGCGCCGGAAATATCCTCGACTTCTCGGATCTGCTGCTGCTGTCCATGGCCTTTCCGAATTTCCTGGCGCTGTATCTGTTGCAGGGTAAGGTGGCCTCGGCATTGAAGGATTATATGAGCAAGCTGAAAAGCGGCGAACTGGATCGAGAGGTCGGCCGTTAACTGCTCGGCAACATTGAATCTGACAGGAATGGACTGAAGCAATATGGCATTGATGATTACTGATGACTGTATCAATTGTGCGGTATGCGAGCCGGAGTGCCCGAATATGGCCATTTACGAGGGTGAGGAAATCTTCGAGATTGATCCGGATCGTTGCACCGAATGTGTCGGCCATTTTGATGAGCCGCAATGTCAGATGGTTTGTCCGGTGGATTGCATTCCGCTCAATCCTGAGCGGGTTGAAAGCAAGGATGCATTGCAGGAGAAATATGAGAAACTGACCGGGAAATCGTTATGAGCGGCCGATTGTTTATCGTTTCAGGTCCATCCGGGGCAGGTAAATCGAGCCTGTGTGCGGCGCTGCTGGAGCGCCTTCCCGAACTGCAGTTGTCGACTTCCTGTACCACGCGCCAGCCCAGACCCGGTGAACAGGATGGCCGGGAATATCATTTCCTTACGCAGGAGGCTTTCGAACAGCAGCAAGCTAAGGGCGCATTTCTGGAGTCGGCGTTCGTGCATGGTAATCACTACGGCACTCGCCAATCCGATGTCGAGCAACTGCTGGCCGATGGTAAGGATGTGCTGCTGGAAATTGACTGGCAGGGCGCTGCCCAGGTGGCTGAGCGAATGCCGGGCGCGATTCGCATCTTCATTCTGCCGCCATCCATTGAAGAATTGCGCCGACGCCTGACGGGTCGCGGACAGGATGATACGAGCGTGGTCAATCAACGTGTGACGGCGGCCGAAGCCGAGATGGCGCATGCCCATGAAGCACACTTCCGCATTATCAATGACGACTTTGACGAAAGTTTGCTGCAACTGGAACGCATTTTTACTTAGGGAAGGTCTGAAAAACTACGTCCTTATAGTTTTTCAGTACGCCAAGGCAAAAGCGCGGTTTTGCCTTGGCTCACAAAATCAGGCACTGATGCGCATGATTTTGGCAGGCCATCCATGGCCTGCACGGATGCTCTGACTTTTTCAGAGCACCCTTAGTTCATTTAAGAATAAGCATTGGGGATGTTGCTTTTTGTATCTGCCGTTCCTAGGTTTGCTGCATTGTTCGTTCTGGAGGTAAGCCGATATGGCTCGCGTAACCGTTGAAGATTGCATTAGTTATTATCCCAACCGTTTTGAGATGGTTTATCTGGCGTCCCGTCGGGCTCGTCAGCTGCTCAAAGGTATGCCTGCGATGCTGGATGCGGAGAACGATAAGCCTGCTGTTCAGGCTCTGCGTGAAATGGGTGAAGGCATGGTCAGTTGGGATGGCCTGTTTGAAATGGATGCACAGGAGCGCGCCCGTTTGGCGGCAGCGTATGCTGAGGAAGAAGCCGAGAACGAGGCTTCCTGATTCCGTTCCGCGACTTTTGTGGCGGATGATCCGCTCACGCCTGACTCTGACTTATCCGTTTGCTGATAAGCCGTTTGCCAATAAATACTTGTCCATATGAGCCGAATTTTTGAAATCACTGAAAAGGTGGCGTCGTATGCGCCGAAGGCCGATCTTGATCTGATCAATCGGGCTTATGTTTTTGCGGCCAATGCCCATGCCGGCCAAACCCGTCAATCGGGTGATCCGTATATTGTACACCCTCTGGCCGTGGCCGGGATTCTGGCCAGTCTGAACATGGACGAGGCCAGCATCGTTACAGGTCTTTTGCACGATACTGTTGAAGATACACATGTAAGTCTCAGCGATGTTGAGGAGCATTTCGGCAGTGATGTGGCCCATCTTGTCGATGGTGTAACCAAGATCGGCAAGATTCACTTTCGTTCTACCGAACATAAACAGGCGGAGAATTTCCGCAAAATGCTTATGGCTACAGCCAAGGATGTGCGTGTGCTGATCGTTAAGCTTGCCGATCGGCTGCATAATATGCGCACCTTAGGCTTTATGCGCGAAGAAAAGCGACAGACCATCTCCACCGAAACGATCCAGATTTATGCACCGCTGGCCCATCGTCTGGGCATCCATTGGGTACGCCAGGAGATGGAAGATATTGCTTTCGCCAACCTTGAGACGGAAGCCTACAAGGAACTGCTGCAAGAGTTGCAGGGTCGGCTGGAAGAGTTAAATAGCATTCGTGAAAGGCTGGAGGTGATCATTCAGGAAGCCTTGCAGCGTCAGGGTCTGCATGCGCGGGTGCAGGGTCGTATGAAACATCTGTACAGCATCCACGACAAGATGCAACGCAAGCATGTCGACTTCGATGAGATCTTCGATCTTGTGGCCTTTCGCGTCATCGTCGATGATATCACGACCTGTTATCAGACGCTTGGCATTGTTCACAGTCTGTACAGGCCGGTGCCGGGGCGTTTTAAGGATTATATCGCATTACCCAAGCCGAATGGATATCAGTCATTGCATACGGCCGTGATCGGACCGGAGCATTTTCGTATCGAAGTACAGATTCGCACCGAATCCATGCATTCCTATGCCGAGGATGGCGTCGCAGCACACTGGATTTACAAGGAAGGCGAATCATCGGCCAGAGAAAGAGATAACTTTAAATGGCTTAAACAACTGACCGAGCTGTTGCAGGAAACTGAAAGTCCGGGCGAGTTTCTGGAGAATGTGCGTCTGGATCTGTTTGTGCAGGAGGTCTACGTCTTTAGTCCTGATGGCGATATCTTTGCTCTGCCGCGCGGTGCCCGCCCGCTCGATTTCGCCTATGCGGTGCATACCGATATCGGTCACCATTGTATTGGTGTGCGCATCAATGGTGAGATGTCCGATTTTTCCACCCGGCTGCATAACGGCGACCAGATCGAGGTGATGACCAGTCCCGATCAGATGCCCAGTCGCCAGTGGCTGCAATATGTTAAAACGCCGCGGGCGCGGCAGTCGATTCGCCAGTGGTTCAGGCGACAGGAAAAGGAAACTAGCATTCGGATCGGCAAACAGATCTTGAAGGATTCACTGGGTAAACCGGCTGTCAGTCATCAGGTTCTGGAGCGCATGAACTATGACAGTATCGATTCACTACAGGAGCATCTCGGGCGGGGCGATATTCCGATTCAGAAATTGCTTGATGCCGCAGATGTCGATCGCAGTAAGCCGTTACACATCAGGGGCTTATCTCGCTCACTGATGAAAGCGGCCGATTGTTGTCACCCGATCCCGGGAGATCCGGTGCTGGGCATGTTCAGTTCCGGTAAGGGTATGATCATTCACCATCGCAAATGCCCCAATGTTGCCGAACGCAAGGGCGAGAGCTGGCTTGAGGTAAACTGGCAGGCGCAGCCGGATGAATTGTTCAGAACCGGGATTGAGGTTCGTTCTCATAACGAGAGAGGAATGCTGGCGCGCGTATCCAACAGCATCGCCGATGCCAATTCGAGCATTGATGATCTGAAACTGCATCAGAAGGGCGGCGATATAACTGAACTCCTGTTCCTTATCCAGGTGAAAGACCGCAAACATCTGGCCGATGTGCTACGCAATATTCGCGGCGCGAAAGGCGTAGTGAGTGTTCGCAGGCGAAATCAGGTGGGTCTGAGCGGAAAGGCGGTAAGCAGAAGCTTTGCCGAAACACTCAGGGATTTCTTTGCCAGCCGCCAACAGACGCATTCAAGTCAGCGCGGCAAGAAATCCGGCCAGAAAAAGCCATAATGAATTTGAGTTTAAGGAAGCTCTGAAAAAGTCAGAGCTACCGCGCAGGCCATGGATGGGCTGCCAAAATCATGCGCGTAAGTGCTGATTTTGTGAGTAAAGGCAGAATCGGAGAAGAGCCACCGCGCTTTTGCCTTTACGTACTGAAAAACGACAAGGACGTAGTTTTTCAGACCTTTCTTA
>CAZDJY010000094.1:0-1439 GCA_964505835.1 uncultured Zetaproteobacteria bacterium
AGGGGATGAAATGAGCGCACTGGCTGGGATTCACGCCGTCAAACATGCACTGGAGGCCGGAGAGGCCATAGATGAATTGCTGATCGAGAAAGGCAAGCATCATCCGCGCATCAATGAGTTGATTCATCTGGCGAAAAAAGCCGGTGTCCGTTTTTCATTCGTGCCGAAAGAGATGCTGGTGCGCCATGCCGAGGGAGTGCCGCATCAGGGTGTGGTGGCGAAGATGTCCGTCCAGGGGGCCGTTGCGGTTTCGTTCGATGAATGGCTGAACGGACTCGATATGGATGCAGCGCCTTTGGTATTGCTGCTCGATCAGGTGACCGATCCACATAATCTCGGTGCCTGTATCCGCACTGCCGAAGCGGCCGGATGTGCAGGCGTGGTGATTCCGAAGGATCATGCCGCAGACCTGCATTCACCGGTGGTGGCGAAATCGGCTTGCGGAGCGTTGTCGCGCCTGTCGGTACTAAGGGTGACGAACTTCAAGCGAACCCTCGAAGCATTGCAAAGCAAAGGCTTCTGGACGATAGGTCTGGCGGGCGAGGCCGAGGCTTCAATTTATGCGCTGGATTTGAATGGAGCGTTGGCTGTTGTGATGGGGTCGGAAGGCAAGGGGATGCGACGACTGGTGCGCGAAACCTGCGATCAACTGGTGAACATCCCGATGCCGGGAACGGTGGAATCGCTGAATGTGTCGGTGGCTACCGGCGTGGCATTATTCGAGGTGACCCGCCAGCGATTGCAATAACAGGCTTTGATAGCGTGCTGAAGACTCAGCGTATTTTCAGATGTGGCTTAAGCGGCGTTGCGGGATTCCTGAGCAGAATCGTTCGTGCTGCGTTCGAATTTCTGGCCGCAGTACTGGCAACGGCCTGAGCCGGATTTGAGGTTGATATACACCAGAGGATGCTGACCGTTGTCCGAGCACGACACGATTTCGTCAGTGACCTTGATAGTATTATTTCCCATGTTAAAACTCCTTCAATCCCCAAAAAACGCGGCGAATTGTGTCGGCGGGGGGTCTTATGTCAAGCTTGGCACCCTGTCGGACGATGAAAAGGAGATGTGCATGAACGCGAAAGACCTTGTATTGATTGAAGGCCTGGAGATAAGAACCGTGATCGGAATTTACGATTGGGAGCGCGAGATTCGCCAGACGGTGCGCCTTGATCTTGAGATGGCCTGGGATATCTCAGCCGCGGGCAAGAGCGACGATATTGCCGATACGCTGGATTACAAAGCCGTATCGAAACGGCTGATCTCGTTTGTCGAGGCGTCCAGCTTCGGTCTGATTGAATCGCTGGCCGAGCGCTGCGCCCGCATTATCCTGGATGAATTCCATGTGCCGTGGTTGCGGCTGAAGATGTCAAAGCCGGGAGCGGTGCGTGGCAGCGAGAATGTGGCCGTGCAGATCGAACGGGGAACGCGTTGAGCGGCGG
>CAZDJY010000094.1:1539-5503 GCA_964505835.1 uncultured Zetaproteobacteria bacterium
GCACGGAGCTGGAAGAAGGGGTATTGAGAAGGAAGCTGAAAGCCATGGAGGATGCTCAGGGGCGGGAGCGCTCGCAGGGCTCATGGCAGCCGCGCACACTTGATCTGGATGTGCTGATGTTTGCAGGCAAAGTGGTTGACGATGAATTGCTGCGCTATGCGCATGCCTTTGTGCCGGCAGCGGAGTTGGTGGATATCGAGCTGCCGACCGATTCGGGCGGCCTGGTCAGGCAGGTTCCTTTACGCTTGTAAAAGCTGCACACGCTTCTACACTTTCCCGATTCCAGAAGGGGGGATCCCCCTGTCGGTTCAGGGTCTGATGTCTGAAGAATCAGGATATCAGTACCCGGGGGAGTGAAACGATGTTGATCGCGGTTCCAGTCGAGACCCAGGCGCACGAAAGACGTGTGGCGGCCACACCTGAAACTGTTAAAAAATTTATTGCCGCCGGCTGTGAGGTGGTGGTTGAGCAGGGTGCCGGAGCGGCAGCCCGCTTTCCTGATGCCGACTATGAACAGTCCGGCGCTAAGCTCGCCAAAGATTTCAAGGCCACTGTTGCCGATGCGGATCTGCTGCTCAAGGTCAGCCCGTTATCCAAAGCCGAACTCAAGCAGGTGAAAAAAGGCACGACGGTTGCCGGTACGGCTGCACCGTTCACCAATCCCTTGCTCAAGGATTATGCCGATCAGGGACTGAGCTATTTCTGCATGGAGATGGTGCCGCGTATTTCCCGGGCCCAGAGCATGGATGTGTTGTCCAGCCAGGCCAATATCGCCGGTTATAAGGCGGTGCTGCTGGCCATGGAACATTATCAGCGTTTCCTGCCCATGCTGATGACAGCTGCCGGAACCGTGCAGCCGGCCAAGGTGTTGATCATGGGTGCCGGTGTTGCCGGTCTGCAGGCCATTGCTACGGCACGTCGTCTGGGCGCCATGGTGGATGTGTTCGATGTGCGCGCTGCCGCCAAGGAGCAGGTGCAGAGTCTGGGGGCCAAGTTTATCGAGGTGGCCAGCGACGAGGATGCTGAGGATGCCGGCGGCTATGCCAAGGAAATGGATGATGACTACAAACGCCGTCAGGGTGAACTGGTGGCCGAACATGCAGCCAAGGCCGATATTATTATTACCACGGCACTGATTCCCGGTAAACCGGCGCCGGAGCTGATTACCGAGGCGATGGTTGAAGCCATGCGTCCGGGCTCTGTGATTGTTGATCTGGCGGTCGAGATGGGCGGCAACTGCCCGCTCTCCGAACTTGATCAGGTGGTCGAGAAGCATGGTGTGACGCTCGTGGGCGTGAGCAATATCCCGTCCCTGATGGCCACCGATGCGAGTCAGCTCTATGCGCGCAATCTGTTCAATTTCATCAGCCCGATGCTGGATGCCGAAACGCATGCGCTGACGTTTAATCTGGAGGATGAAGTGATCGAGTCCGCCTTGCTTTGCCGGGACGGCGAATTTCTCAAGCCCCAATTGCTGGGGGATAAGGGAGGTGCGGCATGAGTGTTGCGGCAAGTCATGATATAGCCCAGGCGGCAGCGCATAGCTCGCCGGTCGATCCGTTTGTCTTTTCGTTTACCGTTTTCGTGCTGGCCGTGATTGTCGGCTACCATGTGGTCTGGAATGTCACGCCGGCTCTGCATACGCCGCTGATGAGCGTCACCAATGCCATTTCCAGCATCATTATCGTCGGCGCATTGCTGGCTGCCGGCCCTGTGCAGATGAACGTGGCCACGGTGCTTGGCCTGGTGGCGGTCGGTCTGGCCTCGGTGAATATCTTTGGTGGCTTCATGGTGACCCAGCGTATGCTGGCAATGTTCAAGAAGCGGCAGTAAGGGGGAAACGATGTTGTCCGCAAATATGGTGGCTCTGGCCTACCTCGCTGCTTCCATCCTGATTATTCTGGCACTGAAGGGGCTTTCCAGCCCCGAGTCGGCCCGTCGCGGAAATGCTTACGGCATGCTGGGCATGGGTATTGCAGCGCTGGTGACCCTGCAACTCGATGCTGTGCAGAACTATGCCTGGATCGTCGCGGCCGTAGCTGTTGGTGGCATTATCGGCGGAGTGGCGGCACGCAAGGTGCCGATGACGCATATGCCGCAAACGGTGGCTTTTATGCATTCGCTGGTCGGTCTGGCAGCCGTACTGATTGCCGTATCAGCCTTTTACGACCCTGAGGCTTACGGTATTGCAGCAGCCGATGGCGGCCTGCACATGGCCAGTCGCATTGAGTTGTTTCTCGGCACCTTTATCGGCGCGATTACCTTTACCGCATCCCTGATTGCTTTTGGCAAGCTGCAGGCCTTGCTTTCCGGGCGCCCGTTGGTGTTCCCGGGGCAACACTGGCTGAATCTGATACTCGGCACGGTCATGATCGTGGCCGGTATCATGTTTGTTGTAACCCAGGGCTGGGTTCCGTTCCTGATTATGCTGGCTGTGGCACTGGTGCTGGGCGTACTGTTGATCGTGCCGATCGGCGGGGCGGACATGCCGGTGATCGTATCCATGTTGAACTCTTATTCAGGCTGGGCAGCAGCCGGTATCGGGTTCACGCTGGGTAATAATATGCTGATTATCGCCGGTGCGCTGGTTGGCTCCTCGGGCGCCATCCTTTCTTATATTATGTGCAAGGCAATGAATCGCTCGTTGATCCATGTGTTGCTCGGCGGCTTTGGCGGCGAGGCGGTGGCCGGCGCTGCCGCACAGGCGGCGGGGGATCGGCCGGTCAAGGCTGGTGCCGCGGAAGATGCGGCGTTCCTGATCAAGAATTCTCGCAGCGTGGTGATCGTGCCGGGTTACGGTCTGGCGGTGGCGCGCGCCCAGCATGCACTGAAAGAGATGGTAGATGCGTTGCTGAAGCAAGGTGTGGACGTGAAATTCGCAATTCATCCGGTGGCTGGCCGCATGCCGGGACATATGAATGTGCTGCTGGCAGAGGCCGATGTGCCTTACGATATCGTGCATGAAATGGATGAAATCAATTCCGAATTCTCCGATACCGATGTGGCGCTGGTGATCGGCGCCAACGATGTGACCAATCCGGCGGCCAAATCCGATCCGGCCAGCCCGATCTACGGCATGCCTATCCTGGAAGTGGCCAAGGCCGAGCATGTGATTGTGATTAAACGTTCGCTGGCGCCGGGCTATGCCGGTCTGGATAACGATCTGTTTTACATGGACAAGACGATGATGCTGTTCGACGATGCCAAGAAGGCTTGCGAATCAATCCTGCAGGCTCTGGATTAAAGGCATCGGCAGTATGCGACTTACTAAATAAATACGAAACGGGAATAAGGAGTTTATATGCGAAGCAAAGCCTGGATGGCATCGGCCATGGGACTGTTGATGATGGGCACGGTAGCTCTGCTGCCGGCTCAGGCGGCTGCGGCCGACTTCGAGGTGCAGAATGTGCTTGAGGATTCGGCATATGGCGCCGGCATTGGCGCGCTGGTTGGACTGGGGTTCATGCTGATTTCCAATACGCCGACAGATCACTGGAACTATCCACTCGTGGGCGCCGGTGTCGGCATTATCGCCGGTGCGGCCTACGGCACCTATAGTGGTTCGCGCGCCATGGCCTCGTATGAGGATGGCAAGCTGCAGATCGGCATGCCATCGCCGAAGGTGATGCCGCGCACAAGCAAGGGTCAGACACAACTGGCCTTTGGCGCAGATCTGTTTCACAGTCGCTTCTGAAGCCTCTTTCGTTTCAGTAACCATATAGGCGCATGAGTATCTAAGGATGCTCTGAAAAAGTCAGAGCATCCGTGCAGGCCATGGATGGCCTGCCAAAATCATGCGCATCAGTGCCTGATTTTGTGAGCAAAGGCAAAACGTGCTTTTGCCTTTGCGTACTGAAAAACTACAAGGATGTGGTTTTTCAGACCCTCCCTAAAAGGCGCCGTCCGGACACGGTTGTGATCGTTTTCCGGGCGGCGCTTTTGCTTTGCTGATTTGCCGGTTGAC
>CAZDJY010000095.1:0-5484 GCA_964505835.1 uncultured Zetaproteobacteria bacterium
AATCAATAGCTCTTGCGAAACTCCGTCGCATGACATTTCGGGCAGGGAGGTACACGACCGGTCTTCTTGAAATGCATCTCATGCCCACAGGCCTGACAGCTTAAGGTTCCGGCACTGGTGATCTCACCCGAACGACAACTAATGACTTTCTGGGTTCTTTCTGCCGCACTCGACAGGGCTGAGCCGGCCATATTCAGGAGCGTTGACAGCGATGCCAGCGCCCCGGCACCGACGCGCTGCGGATTCAGCTTTTCCGCCGCTCCCTCACGCATGCTGGTGGCCACCTGAGCAAAATCCCGTTCCAGAAATGCTTTCAGATTCTTGCCTTGCTCCTCGCTGAAAGTACCGGCTGCAGTCAGCTGCTGGCGCGCTTTCTCCATCGCTGTCTGGGCAAACTCGCTGCTTTTCTCGGCACCCGCCTCAAATAATTCCTTGAAACGCGCTGCAAGCTGGTCGTACTGGTCGGCAGCTTCGTCGCCAACGCCTGCATCTGCATCCATATGGGCAATGACCGCTTCACCGAACTCAGAAGTAGAAAGTTTGGTTGCGCCCTCCATCAGGCGATGAAAGTCGTAAGTCACGGTCTTGGCAGCGATGGCTCCGTTGATACCCTGCACCACCAAATCTGCTGCTTCCGTCCAGCCCATATAGCGCAGCATCAGCTCACCCGATAATGTCATGGATGACGGATTGACCATGTTCTTGTTGGTATACTTTGGTGCCGTGCCGTGCGTGGCCTCGAATACTGCATGGCCGCTGGTGTAGTTAATATTTGCCCCCGGTGCGATACCAATACCGCCAACCTGAGCCGCCAATGCATCGGACAGATAATCGCCGTTCAGATTCAGCGTAGCAATCACATCGAACTCTTTCGGCCGCGTTAGCACCTGCTGCAAGGCGATGTCAGCAATCGCATCCTTGATGACAATCCCGTTCGGCAACTCACACCACGGGCCACCATCAATCTCAACCGCACCGAATTCACGCTTGGCCAGCTCATAACCCCAGTTACGGAAACCACCCTCGGTGTATTTCATGATATTGCCCTTGTGCACCAGCGTCACGCTCTTCAAATCGTTCTCAATGGCATATTCGATCGCCGACTTCACCAAACGCTCGGTGCCTTCGCGTGAAACCGGCTTGATGCCGATGCCGCTGGATTCAGGGAAACGTATTTTTTTCACACCCATTTCATCTTGCAGGAAGGCAATCACCTTCTTCACTTCATCACTGCCCTCAGGCCATTCGATGCCAGCATAGATATCCTCGGTATTCTCTCGGAAGATCACCATATCCACATCTTCAGGGCGTTTCACCGGACTCGGCACACCGGTAAAATGTTTCACCGGGCGCAGGCAAACATACAGATCAAGGGTTTGACGAATCGCCACATTCAATGAGCCCATACCGCCGCCGATCGGCGTCGTCAGCGGCCCCTTCAGGCCGACCAGATATTCAGTCATTGCATCGAGCGACTCTTTCGGCAGCCATGCGTCATCGGTCTGGCCATACAGGTTCCATGCTTTTTCGCCGGCATAAACCTCCATCCATGAAATCTTGCGACTATCGCCGTAAGCCTTCTCGACCGCTGCATCAAGCATGGCGCGAGTCGCCTTCCAGATATCAGGACCGATACCATCGCCTTCAATGAAGGTCACAATCGGCTGGTCGGGCACATTCAGTTTGCCGTCCTCACCCATGCTGATCTTGTCACCCTGTGCGGGCACGCTGATTTTATCGAACGCCATGATAAGTCTCCGTTTTATTCAATCTGGTATTTCTAAACCTGATATTTCCGGGATTAATGTGCTTGTTGCTGTTTCAGCCGGGCCGCCTTCTGGGCATTGCGCCGGGCCTTAATCGCCTTGCTGCGGGCGCGCTCATAATGCTCCTGACGAATGGCTTCGGCGGCTTCTTCAAGCGCCTGCTCGGCACTCTGCAAATACTGATCCGCCGTCGCAGAATGGCCGGGAAGCTCGCTTGCCGTCTTAACGGCCGAACGTGCATCGGCCATTTCCTGTGCCGGCGGCTCAAGCATGCAAGCCGAAAGAAAAAGCAACAGAAATGCAGCACAAAATCTCATGCCTAGTATCTTCGAACGACTGAGCCCGATTGTCAAATCGATTGTCAAAGGGGAATTAGTCCTGTGGCGCCGTTCAGGTTTCGCTGATTGTCCTGCGCTTGCGCAGTCCCAGCTCTTTCCACTGCGCATCCGCCACCTCGCTGGGCGCATCGGACATCGGATCGGCCGCCTTCTGCGTCTTCGGAAAGGCAATCACATCGCGGATCGAGTCCACGCCGGCCATCAGCGCCAATACACGATCCAGACCAAAGGCCAGCCCGCCGTGCGGCGGCGCGCCATATTTCAGCGCATCGACCAGAAATCCGAACTTGGCCTCGGCCTCCTCATCGGAGATGGCCAGTGTCTTGAAGACCCGTGCCTGAACCTCAGGGCTATGGATACGGATCGAACCACCGCCGATCTCCGTGCCGTTCCAGACCAGATCATAGGCCTGCGAGCGCATATGCAGAGGATCGCTCTCGAGCTTGTCGAGATCCTCGTCGTACGGAGCGGTAAACGGATGATGCAGGGCCTCAGGCCGTTTTTCATCGGCATTCCAGGCGAACATCGGGAAGTCCACCACCCAGACAAAACGGTGGTCATCTTCGGCCACCAGTCCAAGATCATGGCCCAGTTTCACACGCAGGTGACCCAGCGCATCATTGACGATCTTCGCATCGCCCGCACCAAAGAACAGCACATCGCCGTTCTCCGCACCACACGCGTCCAGCAACTCCTGCAATACCTCTTCGGGGAGGAACTTCACAATCGGCGACTGCAATCCTTCCGGCAGATTGTCCTTATCATTTACCTTGATCCAGGCCAGACCGCGAGCGCCGTAGATGCTGACGAACTTGGTATAGTCATCAATCTGCTTGCGGGAAAGCTTGCTGCCTTCCGGCACGCGAATCACCTTGACCAGCCCGCCGTTATCGGCCGGTTCACGGAACACCTTGAATTCAACCTTGCGCATCAGATCCGTAATATCGATATGTTCGAGCCCGAATCGCACATCCGGCCGATCCAGCCCGTATTTATCCATCGCCTCCGCATAAGTGATACGCGGGAACACTTCGGGAAGATTGATGCCAACACCAGCCTCAAACATCGAGCGCAGCAGCCCTTCGGCCACGGCCATCACTTCTTCCTGGCTGACAAAGGACAACTCGATATCCACCTGGGTAAATTCCGGCTGCCGATCAGCACGCAAATCCTCGTCACGGAAGCAACGAGCGATTTGATAATAACGATCCATGCCTGCCACCATCAGCAGCTGTTTGAAAATCTGCGGACTCTGCGGCAAAGCATAAAAGGAGCCGGGATAAACACGCGACGGCACCAGATAATCGCGCGCGCCTTCAGGCGTGGATTTATTCAGGATCGGGGTTTCAATCTCGAGAAATGACTGACTATCGAGATAATTCCGCGCTGCATGCGTCACCCGATGGCGCAACTGCATATACGACTGCATCACAGGACGGCGCAAATCCAGATAGCGGTATTCCAGCCGATGCTGCTCGCCCGTATCGCAATCATCCTCCACCATGAATGGCGGGGTCTCGGAACGATTGAGCACCACGATAGTCGAAGCCTTTACCTCGATCGCACCCGTGGGAAGATTCTCATTCACCGTATCACCGCTACGGGCAATGACCTCGCCGACCACCTCGATTACATCCTGTTGGCGCAGCGAGTGAGCCAGCGCATGCACATCGGCAATATCCGGATGCACAACGATCTGAACCAGACCACTGCGGTCGCGCACATCGATAAACACCACCCCGCCATGATCGCGGTTGGTCTGCACCCAGCCGGTAAGGCGGACCTCCTGATCGATATGTACTACCCTGAAATCTCCGCAATGCGTACGTGGCAACATGATCCACTACCTCCAAAAGCCTTGCGGGGCGAGATAAAATGCCCCGTCCAAACGGGGACGCACGCTAACGGCAGCCGCCAGTCAGAGCAAAGGAAGACTGCGCATCCATGGAAGCCCTGGCCGGCTGAGTGCAGGCATGCGGTGCAGATGGCCTAAATATGGGATCTTGTTGACCTTGTTTTGATACGAAGCCAAAGTAGCTTCTTAAGTCCTTGTTTGGATCCAAATATTCAATATCAATGGAAAGCAAGAGCGTATACAGGAGGGTGATACATGGAAAATCAAGTGCATGTATTACCAAGTTAGCCATAATGAAACTCACCAAAAAGAAGCTAAGACGGGCAATATTTTCGACATGGGATATTCAACAAGCTCTTTCAGCTTTAACCTTTCTTTTGGAAGATTGCGATTTCGAAAAGAAATATAGCAGGGTCGACCTTAGGCGCTTTAGATGTTATGAGAGCACCTTGATAATTTCACTTGCAAGGCCTTTTGAAAAATCACGAAACGGAACAACCCTAAGTCTGAAATCACTTGGAATGAAGCTGGACGATAGAGAACAAGAGTTACTGGATAAGGTATCTTTTCTTCGCAGAAAAATTGTCGCTCATTCGGATGAAGAAGAGATGCATTTTCGCTCAAGTACTTTTACTGTATTGGATGGTGAGTTTAATTTTCCACACATGCAGTTTGACGAGGGGCTGAGTTTTGGAGAGACAGAATTACGAGAGCTGGAAACAATGTTACGAAAAATAATGTTTGGAATGGCCAAGTTCTTTTTTGAACTGGCACAGAATGAACCGGATGTACTTCAAGAATATAAAATTCCATCCTCAAATGAGAACCCAAATAATGCCTAACAAGCGCATGCAGTCGGATCGCATCAAACGCTACGCACTTGCCTCGGCCGCTGATGCGAGGCGTTATGTTTTTGGAGGAACGTAATGGATTTAATCAAGAAGTTTCTTTTTATATCAATCTTGACTGGATGCGCAACTTACAAAAATATTGAATCCTACCCTGATACATGGCCGCACCCAAAAGCTATTGAGAAAAGTTCATGCCCTGACATTTCTGGAAAATATGGGTTTACTGAGGCACATCCAGTTATGAGTTTTAATTCGACACGGTCTTTAAATTTCCTCAACGACCTTACTGGTCATCATACTCCTGTACGTACACCAACCAAGGTAACCTTATCCAATGACGGAGATAAATGGTTTCGCATTCAAACATTTGAAGACAATATATTGGTCGGCACTAAAATTTATACAAATAAAGACAATAGAATGCATTGTTCCAAAAAAGGCCTTTTCGTAGAGCCTCCTTCCTATAAACAAACTGGAGCCGCTGGGGTTGGGCGAGTATGGAGCGAGTATACATTTAATATAGCTGAAGATGGGTCTCTCGTATTTCAGATGAAATACACGGCGGTGGGGATGGTGCTCATGATAAGCCCAGCTATTGGAAAAGAAGCAACATGGAATCGTTTAAAACGAATCGATGAATAACTAAAACTTAGAAAATAGTGAAACAACATAAC
>CAZDJY010000096.1:0-5399 GCA_964505835.1 uncultured Zetaproteobacteria bacterium
ACCGGTGCTGCCAAGGCTGTGGGCAAGGTGATCCCGTCTCTGAATGGCAAGCTGACCGGTATGGCATTCCGCGTACCGACATCCGACGTGTCCGTCGTCGATCTGACGGTTGAGCTGAACAAGGAAACTTCATATGACAACATCGTTGCTGCCATGAAGAAGGCTTCTGAAGGCGAGCTCAACGGGGTTCTGGGTTACACCGACGAGAAAGTGGTCTCCACCGACTTCCGTGGTGACTCTCATCCGTCCATCTTTGATGCCACTGCCGGTATCGCCATCGATAGTACCTTCGTCAAGATCGTTGCCTTCTACGACAACGAGTATGGCTACACCTGCAATATGTTGCGCGTACTGCGTCACATCGCATCCTGATCATGCTTGCGTGGGAGTGTCTTCGGATACTCCCACGTTTGTCATTGCCCGTTTGAATTGCTCAAGCCGGCAGCGACAAACGTGAAAGCGTTGTAGTACATCCCATGTCACATGCTTGCCTTCATCTTGGGCCAGCGTGTGTTCTGTTAATTTAAAAGGAGAGAAACATGTCCGTAATCAAAATGACCGACCTTGATCTTGCCGGTAAACGCGTACTGATTCGCGAAGATCTGAATGTCCCCATCATTGATGGTGAAGTGGGTGATGACACCCGCATTCGTGCAAGCCTGCCAACCATGAAACATGCCATTGAGGCCGGTGCCAAGGTTATGGTTTGTTGCCACCTGGGTCGTCCGACTGAAGGTGAATATGATGAACAGTTCTCCCTCGCGCCTGTAGCGCGTCACCTGAGCAAGCTGCTCGGTAAGGACGTTCGTCTGGTGAAAGATTATCTGGATTCCGCACCATCCATCGCCGATGGCGAGCTGGTACTGCTTGAGAACATCCGTTTCAACGTCGGTGAAAAGAAGGACGACGAAACCCTGTCTAAGAAATACGCTTCGCTGTGTGACGTCTTTGTGATGGATGCATTCGGTACTGCGCATCGCGCTCAGGCTTCCACACACGGCGCCGGCAAGTTTGCCCCTGTCGCCTGTGCAGGTCCGCTGCTTGCTGCCGAGCTTGATGCTCTGGGCAAGGCGCTGGACAATCCTGCACGCCCGATGGTTGCCATCGTTGGCGGTTCCAAGGTTTCCACCAAGCTGACCGTGCTGGAATCTTTATCCAAAGTCGTGGATCAGCTGGTCGTTGGCGGCGGTATTGCCAACACCTTTATTGCGGCAGCCGGTCACAATGTCGGAAAATCATTGTATGAGGAAGACCTGATCGGCACCTGCAAAAAGCTGACTGCTGATGCTGAATCACGTGGCGGCAGCATTCCGGTACCCACCGATGTGGTTTGCGCCAAGGAATTCGCTCCCACCGCTGAAGCTACCCTGATGGATGTCTCTGAGGTCGGAGATGACGACATGATCTTTGACATCGGTCCGGATTCTGCTGCTGCTTTGGGTGATATCCTGAAGAATGCCGGCACCATCGTCTGGAACGGTCCTGTTGGCGTCTTTGAGTTCGATCAGTTCGGCGAAGGCACCAAAGCCATCTCGCTGGCGATTGCCGATTCCCCTGCCTTCTCTATTGCCGGCGGCGGCGACACACTGGCTGCTGTAGGCAAGTATAATATCTCTGATAAGGTTTCCTATATCTCCACCGGTGGTGGTGCATTCCTGGAATTCCTGGAAGGCAAACAGCTTCCGGCTGTGGCCATGCTCGAGGAGCGTGCTGCTAAGTGATTTCAAAAGCTCGTAGAACCAAAATCGTAGCGACCATTGGTCCCGCCTCGGAATCTCCCGAGGTGCTGGACCAGCTGGTTGCTGCCGGCGTTAATGTTGTGCGCCTTAACTTTTCTCATGGTACACCTGATGAACATCGCCAGCGGGCTGAAAATGTCCGTGCTGCCGCCAAGAACCACGGCGTGGTGGTCGGAATCCTCGCAGATATGCAAGGACCGAAGATCCGCATCGGCAAGTACAAAACCGGTAAAACCATACTTGAACCGGGTCAGCATTATATTATTGATGGTGCTCTCGGCCTTGATGACGGGGATGATGAGCGCGTCGGACTGACTTATAAGGAACTTGTAAGCGATGTCGAACCAGGTGCCCGTCTGCTGCTCAATGACGGCCTGATCGTCATGGATGTAAACGAGGTTAAAGGTCAGGAAATTCACTGTACTGTTGTCATCGGCGGGGTTCTTTCCAATAACAAGGGCATCAACCGTGCCGGTGGCGGGCTCTCCGCTGCCGCGCTGACCGACAAGGATAAGGAAGATATCAAGACAGCCTGCGCTATCGGCATAGACTACATTGCTATCTCCTTCCCGCGTCATGGTGCAGACATGGAATATGCCCGTCGACTCGTTGAAGCCGAAGGCTCACGCGCCGGTCTGGTCGCCAAGGTGGAACGCGCCGAGGCAGTGCTGGATGAGAACCTCAGATCTATCATGGAAGCATCTGATGCTGTCATGGTGGCGCGCGGTGACCTGGGGGTCGAAATCGGCGATGCGGCCGTACCGCCAGTGCAGAAAAAAATGCTGCGCATGGCCCCCAAGTATAATTGTCCGGTGATTGTTGCAACCCAGATGATGGAATCCATGTGCGACAATCCGATCCCGACACGTGCCGAGGTCAACGATGTGGCCAACGCTGTGCTGGATGGCACCGATGCAGTGATGTTATCGGGCGAATCGGCAGCCGGTAAATATCCGGTGGAAGCTGTTTCAGCTATGCATCGCACCTGCGTTGAAACCGAAAAGCAGCGTGTTCTGCCGTCCAGCCAGACCCGCGATCCGCGCTATCCGCCCCACTCCATTGATGAATGCATCGCCCGTCAGGCCATGGATACAGCGCATATGATGGACATCCGTGCCATCATGGCCTTTACCCATACCGGCAATACCACCCTTTACATGTCCCGCCATTTGGGCGATGTGCCGATTTATGCACTGACGCCAAATGAATCGACCCTTGGTCGTGTGACTCTGTTTCGCAATGTCATACCATTATGTATGCCAGTGAGTTATGGCCCGCAAGATGCCCCCAAGGCGACTAGGGATGTGAAAAAGATGCTGCTGGATAACGAGCTTGCAGAAGCGGACGATCTGATTGTCATGACCTTCGGCACCCCGATGGGTGAGTCCGGCGGTACCAATGCCATGAAGATCATCAAGGTCGGAGAAGATAAGTAAGTCAGCAATTATTGCTTTTACGGCCCGTCAGGGCCAAACTACTGGGCGAATTAATCAATAATAGCCCTATATTTTTTAAGGAGGAGTACAACAATGGCACTCATTTCACTACGTCAACTTCTGGATCATGCAGCTGAAAACAGCTATGGCATGCCAGCATTCAACGTCAATAATATGGAGCAGGTGCATGCCATCATGCAGGCTGCCGATAAAACCGATTCACCGGTCATCATGCAGGGTTCTGCAGGTGCTCGCGGTTATGCCGGCGAAGCATTCCTGCGTCACCTGATCTCGGCTGCTATTGAGCAGTATCCGCATATCCCTGTTGTCATGCATCAGGATCACGGTGCTGAACCTGCTGTATGCCTGCGTTCGATTCAGTCCGGCTTCTCATCCGTAATGATGGATGGCTCGCTGATGGCTGATGCCAAGACTCCTTCTACCTATGAGTACAACGTTGAGACGACCCGTAAGGTTGTTGACATGGCTCACGCCGGCGGCGTATCCGTTGAAGGTGAACTCGGCTGCCTGGGTTCTCTGGAAACCGGCATGATGGGCGAGGAAGATGGCCACGGCGCGGAAGGCAAGCTGGACATGGATCAGTTGCTGACCGACGTAGATGAAGCTGCTGACTTTGTTGAAAAAACCAACGTTGATGCACTGGCTATTGCTATCGGCACCAGCCACGGCGCTTACAAGTTCACCAAGCCACCGACGGGCGCAGTTCTGCGTATCGATCGCATTCAGGAAATTCATGCCAAGCTGCCGAACACGCACCTGGTCATGCATGGTTCTTCATCCGTCCCTCAGGACTGGCTGAAGACCATCAACGAACACGGCGGCGACATGGGCGAGACCTATGGCGTACCTGTTGAAGAGATTGTTGAAGGCATCAAGTCCGGTGTTCGCAAGGTCAACATCGACACCGATCTGCGTATGGCTTCGACTGGTGCGGTGCGTAAGTTCCTGGCTGAGAACCCATCCAACTTCGACCCACGCAAATTCCTGAAGGCTGCCACTGCTGCCATGCAGGGTATCTGCGAAGCACGCTTCGAAGCATTCGGTTCTGCCGGCAACGCTTCGAAGATCCAGGCACGTTCACTGGAAAGCATGATCGGCTACTACAGCTAATCATTACCACCTGACGTAAAAAAGGCGGGCCTGATGGCCCGCCTTTTTTTATTGTCTGTTGAACTCTAGATAATAAAACGTCGATTAACGTAGCTGCATGGCGACGCAAGATGACGGTATTAGCGTCTAATTCTCAGGGGTTCCTTCCAGCCAGAAGCAGTCACATCCGGAATGTAAACATGTCCTATATTTCGCTGAGACTCCTATCTGTCGTCGAAAGCTTTGCGGATTGTCTCGGTCAGTAAATACAAATGTAATGGATGATCAGAACAACGATTAAATCCAAATCTTTCATAATAGCGGGCAGCATCTTCATCTATAGCATCAACGAATAATGCGCACATGCCAATGGCACTTTGGGCTTGTAAAAAATGTTCCATTGCATGGACTAGCAACTTTGTCCCCAGCCCTTGGTTCTGGTAATCACTTGCAACTGCAAGTCGAGCCAATTTTCCCGCAGGAATTGGGTGATTCTTTGGCTTACCCTTTACATCCTCTTTGCCAAGTTCTTCAACGCAAACCTGACAAGCAGTTAATGTGTAATATCCGAGAATTACGGTTTTATTTTCTTCCGAGACTAATACAAAGGTGCGAGAAATGCCTTTTGTAGCGTGCTGCATAGCAGTTTTGCCGATAAAGTAGTCAAGAGACTCGACGCCACAACAGAATCCTCGTCTATTGTGGTGTCGAGATAGTTCTTCGAGCAATAAGCTCAAGCGCTGCGGTGTTCCTTGATGGCTTTACGCAAAGTTTTATTAGGTTTCGGGGGTGTCTTCAGAGCTGCAAAAAACGAATCAGCATATTGGGAAGACACGGAAACGATTCTCTCCTGCTCAACAATACGATGAGCCTCTTCAACTGCTGAGGCAGTCAAGAAATCAGCCACAGAAACACCTTTAATGTCGGCAGCTGTGTGCACCAAATCTCTTGTCTCTGCTGTCACACGCGCTGAAATACGTGGTCCTGTCATATCTTTCTCCTGTCGCCGCGAAAAGGTACCAATATGGTACCAATATGTCTACATTATATCGGACAATGCTTCGCATGGTTGAATCAGCATGGATGATGCCATCTGGCATTTCAGATCATGAAC
>CAZDJY010000097.1:0-5341 GCA_964505835.1 uncultured Zetaproteobacteria bacterium
TTTATCGCTGTTGTTAGCTCAGTCGGCCATAGGAATGCAGACCAGCAAGATACATGTTCACACCGAGGAAGCAGAATACGGTGACCAGGAAGCCGGCCACGGCCCACCAGGCCAGAGCCTTGCCATGCCAGCCGTGCGAGACTCGGGCATGCAGATAGGCGCCGTAAATCAGCCAGACGATCAGAGCCCAGGTTTCTTTCGGATCCCATGACCAGTAGCCGCCCCATGCTTCGGCCGCCCAGGCGGCGCCGAGAATGGTGGCCAGAGTAAAAGCCGGGAAACCGATGGCGACGGCCTTGTAGGCAAGCTGATCAAGCTGATCAAGCGACGGGAAGACCGCCAGCATCTTCGAGTTGGCGTTCCGGGTTTCCAGCCAATGACGGGTCAGATAAGCCATACCTGCTCCGCAGGCCACGGCAAATGAGCCATAACCGACGAAATTCATCGGCACATGGATCTTCATCCAGTAGGACTGCAGGGCCGGAACCAGTGGCTTGATTTCGGCCTGACCGACCGAATCGAGCCATACGCCGAAAAACACACCGGCCGATACCAGCGTCATCACGAAGGCGCCCATGGCCTTGGCCTGGTAACGCTTCTCCAGTGCCAGATATACCGCGCCGGTAACGCAGAATAGCAGGATGAATACCTCATACAGGTTTGATACCGGCGCATGGCCGATTTCCATGTCGAACAGGTAGGATTCGTGCCAGCGCAGCAGCAGCGCCGAACCGCCGGCGAAGATGCCGGCATAGGCCGACCAGGTAGCCAGACGACCGATGAAGGATTCCGGAGCAAACAGATATGCGATATAGGATACGGCCGAGAAGATGAACAGCACGTTCATGGCCATGACGATATGGCCGGCAAACAGATTGGACTGGTCTTCGTAGGTAATCAGGCTCTGGGCCGGTTCAAAGAAGGTCCAGACCCAGGCGAGGATGACCATGAATACGCCGCCGTCCAGCCAGGGGGTGAAGTTGCGCGCCATCTTGGCTTCGAGCAGTTTCGGTTTCATGGCACTGCCAACAGCCGCCAGAGCACAACCGAGCAGAATGCCGGTACCACCCCAGATCACGCCTTTCATGCTCAGAATCTGGTACAGAAAAGCATTTTCGTCATATCCACTCTGACCGAACATGGCCATCGCGGCGATGCCGGCCATCAATCCCAGATAGGCGGCAAAACGCATATATACCAAGCGTCCCTGATTCAGGCTCTCCCAAATTGTTGCTTCAGCAGTAATTGCATTCATGCAGCGCTCCCTTTCGAATCTTTAATGCGGGAAAAATCTTGCCCCAACTTGGTGAACAGAAGATTAAATGCCTGTTCAAAGCTGAGCTGATTGCGATTGGCCATGCCGGCAAGGCTGACATGCACCTTGTTCCCGCTTTTGTCATGGCGAACAATCAACCATAGCTTGCGGTGCGGCATATACAACATGATGCACAGGCCGATGACCAGGATGGCGCTGCCAATCCAGACGACATTCATACCTGGATCCCGAGCCAGTTGCAGGCCGGTATAGTAGACCTGATCGAAATCAGCCAGCGACGGCAACAGCGGCCACGGCAGCTGCGGCAGCATGTTCACCGCCTGTAGCGTACGCATGGCCATTTCCTGAAATTTTTCGGGACGCTTGTCGCCGAACACATCATTCATGGCCAGCTTGAATGCTTTCAGATTGGCCTGTTGGGCGTTGCTGTCATCCTTGATCTCACCCAGGCGCTTCATAAAGGCATGGAAAAGATTCCATTCCGTTTCATTGCTCAGATCCAGACCCAGTGCTACAGGTTTGTAGTCCTTGGCATCGCCGCTGAGCGAGATGGACATAAAGGAGCCTTGATTGACGCCATCTGGATCGATGAATGCATTCTGATACAGCTTGATTTTCACCGGCTTCAGGCCGGGGCCGCGCATCTCGAATTCTACGGCCGGACCCAGATCCTGCCATTTGTTCGGCTCGCCCGGATTGCCCATATTCTCAACGTTATACGGTTTGAAGTCGGTGACCTTGATCGATGTCTTGGTTTTTGGGTCGGTCCAGGTTTCATAGACATGGGTTTTGACCGTATCAATCTTCTTCGATCCATCCATGTGGAAAAGCTTGAAGGTAATCTCGGAGCCGCCGTCGCCGAAGCTGGCCTGATAGATGCGTACGCCCTTATAATATAACGGCTCGTTGACGATGATGTCGCTGGTCAGTACATCCTTGCCGCCATCGACAATGGTCAGATTACTGCGGAATTCCTTCGGTGCCCCGGTCGGGTAGAAGTCGATAAAGAAACTGTTACAGCGTATCTCGAACGGCATTTTCAGATGTTCAGTCGATGTACCCTCCAGGAAGGATATCTCGCTTTCAGTCTGCTGTCCGCCTTCCACTACGGCCATATTGCCACGCAAGCCATAGTGTACGCTGAGCCAGCCGCCGATCAGAATAATCAGGATGGCGGAATGCACGAGGATGTAGCCCCATTTATTCCAACGCCCCTTGTCTGCCCGAATGATCGTGCGCCCTTGCTCTTCGCTTGTTTTGAATTCCCAGCCTTGCAGGCGTTGTTGAAAGGCTTCGCCGAGTGCTTCGGCGGACAGTTGTTTGTCCAGCTGCCAGTCATTCAGGAACTTGAAACGCTTCAACGCTTTTTCCGGCAGGGTCACTTTGCGTGAGCGCATTTCTTTGAGCATCAGCGGCACGTTGCGCCACAGGCAGGCTGTCAGGGAAACCATCAGGAAGCCGAGAATCGTCAGGAACCACCAGGTATGGTACATATCGAACAGGCCGAGCGAGCGGAAAACCCAGTACCATAGAGGCCCGAACTGTTGCAGATAGTCGGCCTGATCCTGATTTTGCAGCAGTACGGTGCCGATGACCGAGGCGATGGCCAATACGACAAGCAGGATAATGGCCAGCGACATCGAGCCCAGGCGAACCCAGATGGATTTGAAGAGGTCAGTCATAGATTGCATGGGCGGCATGTTAGCCACTCAAGTGCGGCGCGTCATTGCCGAATGATGGTGGAATGATTGCGCCATATGCGCATGACGGTTGAGGCCTTGCCATGAACCTTCGGACCGCTGATATAGCCTCGAATATGGCGATGGTGGCGCATTCGGTGCCCAAGCCCGGGCATGGCGGCAGCTTCACCTTTCCGATTGAGGCTGCTGGAGAGAAGCAATCCGCCGCTGGCTTTGGCCAGTTGTCGTACGCTCGGATCTGAATCCACGCGCACAGCCAGCTCGCTGCGCTGATAGCAAGCCTTGGGCAGTCCGGGTCTGGCTGGAAAGACCAGCGTCATGCTTCCGGGCCATGCGCTGCGAGCGGTTTGACGTAGGTGCGGAGTGATAAAGCGTGCCAGACTAAGGGCCGTTCTGGTTGAATCGGCGAGCAACAGAAAAGGCCCCTGTCGCTGTTTGAAACGTTGCATGGAGCGTATGGCAGTCATGCTATGCGGCAGGCCGGCAATGCCGGGAAGCGTGCCAGTGGGATGGGCGATTAAATGGCCGCGACGCATGCACGAGGCAGCTCTCAGGTTGAGGAGTTTGGCGCGCACGCCTGCATGCACGGAAGTCAGGCCGATTAGTCCTCCGACAGAATAGCTTCGGCCTGAGCCATCCGATCTGCCTGCAATTTGCCAGTCAGCGCATCATCGTTCTGGGCCAGCATCTGGATGGCCAGAAGACCGGCATTCTTAGCTGCATTGATGCCGACGGTTGCAACAGGCAAGCCGGGAGGCATCATCACGGTGGAGTGCAGAGCATCCTCTCCGTTCAGCGGGCCGGCAGCAATGGGTACGCCGATCACCGGTTTGACGGTTTTTGAGCACACCACACCGGCCAGATGCGCAGCCATGCCGGCGGCGCAGATGAACACCTGGCAGCCTTCGGCCTCGGCATCCTTGACCGATTGCATGGTGGCCTCCGGCGTCCGATGTGCCGAGCGAATCAGCGTACGGAACGGCACGCCAAATTCCTTTAACACATCTTCGGTTTTCTGCATGACCGGCATGTCCGACTTGCTACCCATCAGAATCAAGACCTTGATTGCATCCATGTTATGCCTCCTCGCGCTCTACTGCGCGATAACCGATATCCTTGCGATAAAATCCACCCGGCCAGTCCAGATGTTCGAGCGCTGCGTAAACGGCCTTTTGCGCTTCAGAAACACTGTGCCCTAATGCGGTGACCCCCAGGACCCGGCCACCCGTATTCACGATTTTACCATCTTTTTCTGATGTTCCGGCATGGAATACGCTAGCTCCGGCTGCTTCCACAGCCTCCAGCCCGCCAATGGGCTGCCCCTTCTCAAAGCTTGCCGGGTAACCATCCGAACTCACAACCACGCATAATGCCTTGCGTTCATCCCAATCGAGTGTGACTTCATCCAGACGTTTTTCGGCTGCGGCCAGAAGTACTTCGCCCAGATCGGATTTCAGCCGGCTCATCAGGGGCTGACATTCCGGGTCCCCAAAACGCACATTGAATTCGAGTGTTTTCGGGCCGTCCTGGGTCAGCATCACGCCGGCATACAGGGTGCCGATGAATTCGATCCCACGTTTTTTGAGTGCGGCAATGGTTGGTCGGGCGATGGTTTCCAGAACGACGTCGGCAACCTCAGGGGTCACGCATGGTGCCGGGGAGTATGCACCCATGCCACCGGTATTAGGCCCCTGAGCGCCATCCAGCAATGCCTTATGGTCCTGTGAAGATGCTAAAGGAAGAATCGTATCACCGGACACGATAAACAGGCAGGAGGCTTCTTCGCCAGACAGATATTCTTCAATGACAACCTGCGAGCCGGCATCCCCAAAGCTGTTGCCAGCCAGCATATCCCGTGCGGCCGCTATGGCCTCCTCAACCGTATCAGCGATGATCACGCCTTTGCCGGCAGCCAGTCCCGAGGCCTTGACGACGACGGGGGCGCCCAGGCGACGGATGCATGCTTCGGCCTTTTCGGGATCGGTATGGGTTTCGAAAGCGGCAGTCGGAACACCCGCCTCGTCCATCAGTGCTTTGGAAAAGGACTTGCTTCCTTCCAATTCTGCGGCCGCCTGATCCGGCCCGTAAACAGCAAACCCTTCCGCGCGCAATTTATTGCCCAGACCCATCACCAGCGGAACCTCAGGCCCGACGACGACCAGCCGCGGTTGCTCTGTTTTGGCCAAAGCGACAAGTCCATCAATATCTTCAGCGCCGACCGCAATGCAGCGTGCGTCTTTTGCGATCCCCGGGTTTCCCGGAGCGCAAATTACTTCGGAAACGGAATTTGAGCGATTCAGCTTCCAGCATAATGCATGCTCGCGACCCCCGCCGCCGACTACCAAGACTTTCATCGCTTACCTCG
>CAZDJY010000098.1:0-5150 GCA_964505835.1 uncultured Zetaproteobacteria bacterium
GGCAGATTCGGCGATGCGGCTAAAACCCCTGAATCGCCGACAAAGAAACCGGGAAAGCCAATGCCGAGAGCAGAGATTTCGGCCTTTTCCAATAGTGGTGTACAAGCCGAAGCGAGACTATTGAGAACATGGGCCTCTGCAGCGGCGGGAGAATCGGAAACGTTGCGGCTGAAATCAGCCTGCGCACGAGTTTCTTCAAGGATGGCTCCGTTTTCAGCAATGCGTGCCAGACGCAGGTTGGTGCCGCCAATATCAGCGGCGAGGACTTCCCTCATATGATCGTCTCTCAGGCTAACAAACTCTCGTACAAATCTGCGTAGGCAGAGGCCGAAGCTTCCCACGAGGAGTCGCGTTTCAGAGCGCGATTGCGGATGCGCGACCAGACGGCCGGGGTTTTGTAAACCGCAATAGCTTTCTCGAGTGCGGCATCGAAGGCCTCGGGCGTGGCATCGGCAAAGTGAAAACCGGTGGCGTGGGCCTTGTCTGCGCCGTAGTCCACCACTGTATCACGCAGACCTCCTGTAGCCCGCACCACGGGGATGTTGCCATAACGCATAGCCATTAACTGACCAAGGCCGCATGGTTCAAAGCGGGAAGGCATCAGGAAGATATCGCCGCCTGCATAGATCTGGCGGGCGAAATCTTCATTGAAGCCACGGTAAAAATACATCTGTCTGGGATGGTTGCCGGCCAGATGATGCAGCGCTTGTTCACTATGCGCATCTCCCGATCCGAGTACGGCAAGTTGATAGCCGCGCGCCAGCCAGTCCTCCGCATTGGCAAGCAGCAGATCGATGCCTTTCTGGTCAGCCAGACGTGAAATCAGGGTCAGCAGTGGCGTGTCGGCAGACACATCCAGACCGCATTGTTCCTGCAATGCTTTCTTGCACTGTTTCTTGCCGGCGATCTTGCCTGCACCGTATTGCGCAGCAATGACTATGTCGGTCAACGGGTTCCATTGATCGATATCAAGTCCGTTAACAATGCCGCTCAGGCGGTCGGCATGATTATGCAGGAACTGCTCCAGATGGCAGCCGTATTCAGGTGTCATGATTTCCTCGGCATAGGACGGGCTGACGGTGGTGATGGCATCCGCAGATTCGATGCCGCCCTTCATACAGTTGATCTGGTGGTGGAATTCATAACCGTCGATGTGAAAATAATGGCTGGGCATGCCGAGGCGATGAATCCAGTCGGCCGGAAAAACGCCCTGATAGGCAAGGTTGTGGATGGTGTAGACGGTTTTTGCATTGGCAATGGCGGCATGATGCTGATACTGGGTTTTCAGCAGCAAAGGAATCATGCCCGTCTGCCAATCATGGCAATGCAGGATGTCCACCGGTTTGCCGAGCTGCGCGGCCACCTCCAGTGCTACCCGGTCAAAGAGAAGAAAACGTAACAGGTTATCATCGTAGGCCCCGCCGGCAGGTCCATAAAGACCATCGCGATCATAAAGGTCATCCTGTTCAATCAATACAAAACGTAAGCCATCAACAACCGACTCATGCAGCGGGCAATGGCGCTCAATCCCGTCGGCCCACATCTCAATGGATTTGTTCAATGGCTTTGTCTTGATGTTGTTGGCATACAGGTGGCGTCGATAGAGGGGCAGAATCACCGTGACCTGATGCCCGATCTGTTGCAGAGCATGCGGCAGGGAGCCGGCCACATCCGCAAGGCCGCCGGTTTTGGCTAGCGGTGTTGCCTCGGATGCAATGAATACGATATTCAGTTTGGCCATGTGTCCTCCCGACATTGAAAGCGCGCAAATGCTAGCAGCATTCAACCGTGGACTGAACTGTTGGCAGTCAAATGTGAACGTTTTGCCCGGATAACCGATCATTGACAGTACATGGATATTTGTCTTTTGCGAGGGTTCTGCGCTAAGATGCTGACATGTCCAAGCTCATCGTGCGTTCAGCAAGCGGAGAACATGTATATACCGTCGACGGGGATGCCGACATCGGTCGTCATCCGAGGAGTACCGTTTGCCTGCATGACCCCATGATTTCCAAACGCCATGCAATCGTTCGCAAGGTCGGTGAGGATTATATCTTCGAGGATCTGAATAGCTCGAATGGCTCTTTTTTCGATGGCGTGAAGGTAACCCGGCGTAAACTCAAAGACGGCGATCAATTGACCATGGGCAAGGTGACATTGACCTTTCAGGCTGAAACCGAAGCTGAAAGATTGTCCAAGCGGGTCAATATCTCGAGTGTTTCCGATATATCTACGGTTCAGGATCGCATCCAGGTATCGAGCATGGAGAAATTCATGCCTGAAGGATCGGTCGCCGATCTGGCCGTGTTGCGTGGCGATTACGAGAAGCTGCGTCTGGGTAATGAGTTGATGCAGATGATCGGGCTGGAGCGTGATTTGGGAGCGGCGCTTGAAAAGGTATGTGCCGAGTTGGTACGTATCTTTGCGGCGGATCGCTGCGTGGTCATGCTGGATGAAGAAGATCATGCTGATTTGAAACCGACTGCTATGCATACCGCGGCAGGTAAGGATGAAGAGATTCGGGTATCCGAATCGGTACTTAAGGAGGTGCGCGAAAGCCGTTCAGCGGTATTGCTTTCCGATACCAGTATGGATGATCGTTTTTCGCAGGCATCGTCATTGATCCTGCAGGGTATCCATTCGGTGATGTGTGCCCCGATCTTGCAGGACGGCGAGTTTCTTGGCGTGGTGCATCTCGACAGCCAGCGCACCCATGCCAGCTTTAGTCGAAAGGATTTGCAATTATTGACCGGCATTGTGAGATATGTGGCGATGACGGTGAGTAATACCCGCCTGGTTCACCAGATTGAAGAGGAAGCAACTGCCAAGGCCCAGTTCGAGCGCCTTTTGTCCCCCTCGGTCGTGGAACAGGTGATGAGCGGCAAGGTTGTTCTTGATAAGGGTGGCGAATTACGCGATGTGACCATCCTTTTTGCCGATATTCGCGGCTTTACCAGCCTTAGCCAGCGCTCGACTGCAACCAGCGTTGTGGCCATGCTGAATCATTATTTTGAAACCATCGTGGACGTGGTATTTAAATATAGTGGCACGGTGGATAAATACATCGGCGATGAGATCATGGTGCTGTTCGGGGCACCTGTATCAGTTGACCGTCCGGCAGACAGGGCGGTGGCCTGTGCCCTGGAAATGCAGGGCGCTATGGAGCAATTTAATATCGACCGCGAGCGCAATGGCGATGAGCCGATTCATATCGGGATCGGGATCAATACCGGCGAGGTGGTGGTCGGCTCAATCGGCTCATCGAAAACCATGCAATACACATGCATCGGGGATGCTGTGAATGTGGCCTCCCGTCTGACGGGCATGGCCGGGCCGGGTGATGTAATGATCACCGAGAATACGCTGAATCAGCTGCATTCGAAGGCCGAGTACGAGGTGCTGGAGCCCGTGCAATTGAAGGGCATTGATGGCAGGCTGGATGTGTACAATATTCAGGAACTTCTGGCTGACACAATGGAACGGAAACTGATACTGTAAACTACGCACGAAACGAACGCACAATCGGGAGGAGGAGCCGTGTCTGATCTGACACAAGCAGCAGTCTGGAGCAAACTTCAGGAGCATGCAGAGCATATGAAACAACAGCATATGCGCGATCTGTTTGCCAAAGACCCCGAGCGATTTGAGAAATTCTCGCAGCATTTCAATGATATTCTTGTCGATTATTCCAAGAACCTGATCACCGAAGAATCCAAATCGATGCTGATGGAGCTGGCGCGTCAACGCGATGTGCCCGGCTGGATCGAGCGCATGTTTAAAGGCGACAAGATCAATAATACCGAGGGACGTGCTGTGCTACATACGGCCTTGCGCAATCGCTCGAACAGACCGGTCAAGGTGGATGGGCACGACGTGATGCCGGATGTGAATCAGGTGCTGGCCCAAATGCGAACCTTTGTCGAAGCCGTGCGCGGCGGCGAATGGCGCGGCAGTACGGGAAAAAAGATCACGGATATCGTTAATATTGGCATTGGCGGTTCCGACCTCGGGCCGGTGATGGTTACCGAGGCTCTTCAGCCTTATGGACGAGAGGGCGGCATGCATGTGCATTTCGTGTCCAATGTCGATGGTACGCACATTGTTGAAACACTGCGCCATCTGCACCGCGAGACGACTCTGTTCGTTATCGTGTCAAAAACTTTCACCACCCAGGAAACCATTGCCAATGCCAAGACGGCACGCGATTGGTTCCTCACCCGTGGCGGTACCAAACAGGCCGTGGCCAAGCACTTTGTAGCCGTTTCGACGAATGCCAGGGCTGTGGCCAATTTCGGCATTGATACAGCCAATATGTTCGAGTTCTGGGACTGGGTGGGCGGCCGCTATTCGCTGTGGAGCGCTGTCGGGCTGTCGATTGCTCTTTATCTCGGCATGGATAATTTCGAGGAGTTGCTCGCCGGTGCGCATGAGATGGATGAGCACTTCCGCACGGCTGAGCTGGAAGAAAATATCCCGGTTATTCTGGGCTTGCTCGGTGTCTGGTATAACAACTTCTTTGATGCCGATTCGCATGCGTTGTTGCCCTACGATCAATATATGCATCGTTTCCCGGCTTATTTCCAGCAGGGCGATATGGAAAGCAACGGCAAGCGGGTAACGCGTGATGGCGATCCGGTCGATTATTCTACGGGTCCGATCATCTGGGGTGAACCCGGCACCAATGGCCAGCATGCGTTTTATCAGCTGATTCATCAGGGTACGAAGCTTGTGACCTGTGACTTTCTTGCTCCTATTGAGACGAAGAATCCTGTCGGTCGCCACCATCCGATGCTGTTGTCGAACTTCTTTGCCCAGACTGAGGCCCTTATGTTGGGTAAAACCGAGGTTGAGGTGCGTGCCGAGCTGGAAGCAGAAGGCCTGTCCGGTGAAGAGCTGGAAACCCTGCTGCCGCACAAGGTATTTCCCGGCAATCGTCCGACCAATTCAATCATGTTTCAGAAGCTGACGCCACGAACGCTGGGCTGTCTGATTGCCATGTATGAGCACAAGATATTTGTCCAGAGTGTGATCTGGGGATTGAATGCCTACGATCAGTGGGGTGTAGAGCTGGGCAAACAGCTGGCGCGCAAGATTCTGCCTGAGCTGGACGATTACGACGATGTGAAGAGCCACGATGCCTCGACCAACGG
>CAZDJY010000099.1:0-2132 GCA_964505835.1 uncultured Zetaproteobacteria bacterium
TACAGGCAGATGCAGAATCATGCTTGTACGCCCATGTTCGAAATGGGCGGTCGCCCGGCCGCCGTGCTCAATCATCACCCGCTCGACCAATGCCAGGCCCAGACCGCTGCCACGTTCTTTGCCCGTGATGTAAGGCTCAAACAGATGCTCGCGCATATGCTCGGGCACACTCAGTCCATCGTTGGTGATACGCACCTCGATCACCTGACCCTGATGCTGGGGCAGATGAATCAGAGGGGCCATGCGTGTCTGCCACTCGATATGGCTGTCCACCGCTTCCAGAGCGTTCTGCCACAGGTTTTCCAGCGCCTGGCGAAAACGTGAGGCATGCAATGGAATTTCCGGCAAACTCGGATCAAATACACGCTCCACATGCACACCGTCCCGATATTGAATAACATCCTGAATCAGGGCATGGATATTGGTCATCTCCATGCTGACGGCAGCCCGCGGCCCGACTTGCAAAAAAGCATCAATGCGATCCCGGATGCGATCCACTCCGGACAGCATCTGTTCCACAGCCTCGCGCGCCGACGTTGAAATATCCTGCTCAGCCAGCCATTGGGTAGCCCCTCTGAGAGCGGCCAGTGGATTCTTCACTTCATGCGCCATTTCCAGAGCAATACGCGACACGGCCTCAGCCATCTCATGCCGCCGCTCCTGTTGTTCCGCCTCGATGCGATAGGCTTCAGGCACAAAAACTGCCGCGATGCCCTGCTCATGACGACCCATATGAAGCGATACCGGTAAGCCGTTTTCGCGCAGCCTCAGATCATGATTACATGCCCCATCCGCATCGAGCTTGGCAACCAGACGTTCGATTTCAGATGTCGGAGAAAAGATTTCGTCCAGCAACTGCCCTCTCAACCATCGATCCGAGTGGCCGATAGCCTCCTGAGCCAGCACGTTGCATTGCGCGACCCGCATCTCGCCATCAAGCAATATCAGCGGCAACGGTACGGCGCCGATGCCGACCTGATCAAGCGGCACAAGCCATCCCCGCAGCAGTCATCGCATCATCCAGCCCCTGAAAATAGTCCCCGGCCGCGGCCATCTGTTCATCCCATGTGTTGTAATGCTGGAAGCCAGAACGGAATTCGGCTGACCCGTGCAGGCCCTTGCTATACCAGGGGATATGTTTGCGCGCCAGTTTGGAAGCCGTGCGTTCGCCGTGATGTTCGAGCAGGTGCCGCATGTGCTCATGCACAACATCCCACCGTTCGGCAGCTGTCGGCGCCAAAGGTTCTGGCTCGTTCATGATAGCCGCGCGCACCTCACCCAGCACCCAGGGGTTCCCCTGCACAGCACGTCCGACCATCACCCCGTCGCATCCGGATACGCGAACCATCTCGCGCGCCGATGCGCCATCGATAATATCACCATTGCCGATCACCGGAATCGATACCGCCGCCTTGGCAAGCCCGATATCCTCCCAGTTGGCATGTCCATGAAACATCTGCGCCCGGGTTCGCCCGTGCACAGTCAACATTTGGATGCCACAATCTTCGGCAATGCGGGCAATCCGTTCGACATTCTTGCTGGCATCATCCCAGCCTGTGCGAATCTTCAGGGTCACCGGCACATCAACAGCGCCAACGACCGCGGTCAATACGCGTTCCACCAGAGCCTCATCACGCAGCATGGCTGACCCGGCCACCTGCTTGCACACCTTCTTCACCGGACAACCCATATTGATATCGACAAAATCGGCACCATGCTCAACTGCCCATCTGGCCGCCTCGATGACGAATTTCGGCTCGGCTCCGGCAATCTGGATCGATACCGGGCGCTCATGCTCATCAAGCTCAGCCATGCGTTCGGTACGCACCCGGCCCGCGTCAACAGCCCGGGAAGCAATCATCTCGGTGACCGTCAGTCCGATGCCAAAGCGCTTGCACACCCGGCGAAAGGGCAAATCGGTAATGCCCGCCATCGGTGCCAGCACCAGCGGCACTTCGATATGGTGGCTGCCCAGATTAAAGCCCGGCAACAGAGGGGCAGGGCGGGATGCTTGTTGGACGATGTTCTGCATGCTGCTGAATGACCTTTCCCCGGCAGCGCAAAATACGTTCTCGCTTTGCATTGCCTAAAAAATGGGCAACTCTAGCGGTGCCGGAGGCTCAATGCCATAG
>CAZDJY010000099.1:2232-4891 GCA_964505835.1 uncultured Zetaproteobacteria bacterium
ATAGGCATGCCGCTTGTTTTTCCTATCGAGCTTGCCAGCCTCCGCACATGAACCCAAGCAATCCCGCAACATCTATCGACTGGCCGAACACCAGCTTTGTCCAGTCGGTTGCCAATGCGCAGCAGTTTCCCGATATTGAGCTTACCCAGATCGCGGTCGCCGGGCATTCGAATGTCGGAAAATCGTCGCTGCTTAATGCACTGTTCGGACGCAAAGGGCTGGTTAAGACATCCAAGAATCCCGGCTGCACGCGCCTGCTCAACCTGTTTGATGTCGATGGTCGTATCCTGCTTGTCGATCTGCCCGGCTATGGCTATGCCCGGGCCCCGAAGAAGGAACAGCAGCGCTGGCGCAACCTTATCGAGAGCTATCTTGGCGGCTCACCGAGCCTTAAGCTGGTTCTGGTGTTGCTGGATATCCGGCACGGACCGAAGGATTCCGATCTGCAATTAATTTCCTGGCTTAATAATGAGGGTATCCGCTGGCTTCCGGTGGCAACCAAAGCGGACAAGCTGACAGGCAACAAACGCGCCAAACGGCTAAAGGAAATGACCGATGCGATGGGCGGCATGCTCGCACCGCTACCCACCTCAAGCTTTAACGGGCGCGGCATCGACAAATTGCGGCAAACGATTGAAGCCGAGCTTTCAGCCCTCTGACTCGAGCAATTTCTGATCGGTGGCTTTTTAGCCCTCGGTTTTTTTAACCCTCTGTTTCGTGCAAGATCGCTTCAGGCAACACCTCAGACAGTGTTGCCTGCAAAAGGCAGCGATCGGGAAGACGTACCACCGGCGCATGCGGGCACAGGCTCTGGCAATCCAGTGGCACCACAGGCACACCTCGCCCGGCAAGGGCACTCAGCAGTTCAGCACCGCCGTAACCGCCGCAGCGCGGCCCCTGGCAAATGCCAATGCAGGCAAGCTGACTTTGTTCCGATTTCATCCCCGCAAGACTAAGGCCTGTTCACCCTAATTTCGATGGCGGCGATCCGAGAAGGTTGAACCCTCCCTGCAAGCTCAGCATAGTTGCCGATCCTTGTGGCCTGTTAACAGCGCCGCAAGGCAAGCATCCCACAGACACAAAGAGGCAGACATGACACGCACCCCCGCAGCATCGGCATCCGCAGAACAGGCGCTCAATCTGGTCAGCAGCCTCCAGCAACGTTTTGTTTCCGGACTGGAATCGCTGGCGAAAGCGCACGGCTGCAGCCAACGCTTCCGCCCGGTTGAATGGGGGCGTGATGGCGGCATTCACGGCGGCGGCGTTCGCTATGAAAGCACCGATGGTGAGCTCTTCGGACGCGGTTCAGTGAATGTTTCGCAGGTACACTATGACGATAACCCGGCCAAAAAACTGGGCTCGGCCACGGCCATTTCGACCATCATTCATCCGGCGCATCCGCTGGCACCCTCGGTGCATATCCACATCAGCTGGACTGAGATGAAACATGGGGGTGGTTACTGGCGCATGATGGCCGATCTGAATCCGTCCATCCCGGATGCTGCTGCCACGCGTCAATTCCTTGCCGCTCTGGAGCGGGTCGCTGCACAGCAATTTGACACTGCCAAGGCGCAGGGCGAACGTTATTTCTTCATCCCGGCGCTCAAGCGCCATCGCGGCGTAGCGCATTTCTACCTGGAGAACTATCACAGCAACGATGCTGCTGCCGATGCGGCTCTCGCACAGCATGTCGGCGAGGCCGCTATCGATACCTACCTGACGATTCTCGGAGAAGCACTCGCTGATGCCCCCGCGCCCACAGAAGCCCAGCGCGCCGAGCAACTGGCTTACCACACGCTGTATTTCTTTCAGGTGCTGACGCTGGATCGGGGTACAACCACCGGCCTGCTGGTCCACGACCAGAATGATGTCGGCATCATGGGCTCGTTACCGGCCTGCGTTGACCGCGAATTGCTGACTGCATGGATCGAGCGCATGGAGACGCCGCAGGGTGAACTACTCAAAGCCTTGATCGGGGCATTGCCAGACGGCAACCCATGCCTTGTTGATGAAAGTGTAAAGGCAAAACTCGCCGCCGTGGTACGCGAGCATTACCGCCAACATCCCGAAGCCATTCACATGCAGGCTTCGGGCGATGTCACTCCGCCTACGGTACAGAATCACAAATAATTCGATGCCACCCTGTTTTGGCACGGGGTTTGCTCATACCTATTTGCAGCTCGAGGCTAAAGTTCCGGCCGGGAGCGGCGATAGATAAAAGTGACAGTTCGTTGCACTGGTTTTGCAGCTTGTAGGCTGGGCCGATGTATACTGAACGGGAGCCAACATCTCCGGCTTGTGTGAATCCCCCTGAGGGATACCTGATGGCAGGATGCGGTGCCCACCTTACACCAAGGGTTCAGTGCATACAGGTTGCAAAACCAGTTCAACGACACCCAGTTCCCTACGGCCTGCCGGCCCTTCCCCCCCTTCCCCCCAAACCGGCAGGCCTTTTCTTTTTCAGTATTCAAGATGACATTTAATTCAGGCTTTAGACTGGCTTGGACAACTTTCCTTTATCATTGCTGCAGAATATACGGCATCAATTAACCTAGCCGCATAGCGACAATGGGGATGACCGGTAACAGCTCTTATTCTAAGGTCTGCTTTCGGCCAAACCCGGACAGTCAGTTATGCAAATAATTACGCCGTGGTGGCC
>CAZDJY010000100.1:0-4854 GCA_964505835.1 uncultured Zetaproteobacteria bacterium
GTCAGGCCGATATCATCCAGGCCGTTGAGCAGGCAATGCTTGCGGAAAGCATCCACCTCGAAGCTGATTGCCTTACCGGAAGGTGTGCTCACCATTTGCTTTTCCAGATCGACATTCAATGCATACCCTTCGTTGGCCTTGCACTCGTCGAACAAGCTGTCCATCACCGCATCATCCAGCACGATAGGCAGGATGCCGTTCTTGAAGCAGTTATTGTAAAAGATATCGGCAAACGAGGGCGCAATAATGCAGCGAAAGCCGTAATCCAGCAGCGCCCACGGAGCATGTTCGCGACTGGAACCACAGCCGAAATTCTCACGCGCCAACAGGATGGATGCGCCCTGATAGCGCGGCTGGTTGAGTACGAAGTCCTGCTTCCTGGGGCGATTCGTGCAATCCATCTCCGGTTCGCCGCGATCCTCGTAGCGCCATTCATCGAACAGATACGGACCGTAACCTGTGCGTTTGATGCTCTTCAGGAATTGCTTCGGAATAATCGCATCGGTATCGATATTGGCGCGATCCAGCGGCGCCACCAAGCCTTTTAAAGTAGTAAATGCCTGCATGTTTATCTCCTTATGCCCAATCGCGGATATCGACGAAATGACCGGCAATCGCGGCGGCTGCAGCCATCGCCGGGCTGACCAGATGCGTGCGCCCGCCCATGCCCTGACGGCCTTCGAAATTGCGATTCGAGGTCGAGGCGCAACGCTCGCCCGGCTCCAGCCGGTCGGCATTCATGGCCAGACACATCGAACAGCCCGGCTCGCGCCATTCAAAGCCGGCCTCACGAAAAATAGCATCCAGCCCTTCTTCCTCAGCCTGCTGTTTCACCAGCCCTGAGCCCGGCACCACCATGGCCAGACTGACATTGGCGGCCACCTTCTCGCCTCTGGCCAGAGCTTTCGATGCAATCGCCGCCGCTTCACGAAAATCCTCGATACGGCCGTTGGTACAGGAACCGATAAAGACCTTATCGACAGGAATCTCGGTAATCGGCGTGCCCGCCTCCAGTCCCATATAGCCAAGCGCCCGTTGCCAGCCCTCGCGTTGAACCGCATCCCTGGCATCATCAAGTTGCGGCACTGCTGCCGTGACCGGCAACACCATCTCCGGGCTCGTTCCCCATGACACCTGCGGCACAATATCGGCTGCGGTAAACTCGATTTCCTTATCGAAAACCGCATCGGCATCGCTGTGCAACTCACGCCAGGAAGCTTCCGCAATATTCCAGTTATCGCCAACCGGCGCATACGGGCGACCCTTCACATAATCGATCGTCACATCGTCAACCGCCACCATGCCGCAGCGCGCACCTGCCTCAATGGTCATATTGCACAGACTCATACGCCCTTCCATCGACAGCTGGCGAATCGCCGTACCGGCAAACTCAATGGCATAGCCCGTGCCCCCGGCCGTGCCGATTTTACCGATAATATACAGCGCCACATCCTTGCCGGTGATACCCACGGGCAAATCACCCTCGACGCGAATGCGCATGCGCTTCGGCTTCTTCTGAATCAGACACTGGGTCGCCAGAACATGTTCAACCTCAGAGGTGCCGATGCCCATGGCAATGGAACCGAAGGCGCCGTGCGTCGAGGTGTGAGAATCGCCGCACACCACGGTCATGCCCGGCAGCGTCAACCCCTGCTCGGGGCCGACCACATGCACAATACCCTGGCGAATATCGTCCAGACCGAATTCGGTAATTCCGAATTCCTCGCAATTACGGTCCAGCGCCTCGACCTGAGTCCGTGAAACCGGATCGGAAATGCCTTTGTCGCGATCCGTTGTCGGCACATTATGATCGGGCGTCGCAGCCGCTGCAGATACGCGCCAGGGCTGGCGCCCGGCAAGGCGCAGTCCTTCGAATGCTTGCGGGCTGGTCACTTCATGCAGCAGATGTCGATCGATATACAGGAGTGTGGAGCCATCATCGTTGTGTTTGACAACATGCTGCTCCCAGACCTTATCGAATAATGTGTTCGCCATAAGCACCTCATCGCTCGGTAATATAAACGAGCTTTCTTCATTAACCGGCGGAAGTATATTGTTGACCTTCCAGTAAATAAAAGGAAATATGCTATTCTTATGTTGAATTTTTCTCATGACTGATGCTGGCAGACTCCCATCCCTGAATGCACTGCGCGCCTTCTCCGTGGTCGGTCGTCATCTGAGCCTGACACAGGCGGCTGCGGAGCTGTTTGTCACACCCTCCGCGCTGTCGCACCAGATTCGCAGCCTGGAAACACAACTGGGCCTGAAACTATTCAATCGCTCCCGCAGCGGCCTGAGCCTTACCGCAGCAGGGCAAGCGCTTCTGCCTCCCATGATCTCCGCCTTCGAGCAGATGAGCGCAGCCATCAACGATCTCAGCAAAGCATCGCGCCCCGATGTGCTGACGGTCAGCATGCTGTCCACCTTTGCCATGCGCTGGTTTATACCGCGACTGTTTCGTTTTAAAGAGCAACACCCTGACATTGAGGTGCGCATCTCAACCTCTATCGAACTGGTGGACTTCGAGCGCGAGGATATCGACTGCGCCATCCGCTCCGGCCAGGGCGAATGGCCGGGCACACATGCCATTCGCCTGTTCGCCGAACGCTTCACCCCGGTTTGCAGCCCTAATCTGGCCCATTCGGGCGGGCCACTGACTGCTCCGGAGGATCTGGCCCGGCACACGCTGTTGCATGCGAAGATGCGCCCTGACGACTGGCGCGTCTGGTTAAAAGCTGCACGTCTCGAGCACCTGACTCCAGCCCATGAACAAACGTTCGAAACCCGAAACTTTGTGATTGCAGCTGCCATTCGCGGACTAGGCATTGCTATCATGGACCCGGTGCTGGTCGATGAGGAGCTAAAAGACGGACGCTTGATCCAGCCGTTCCCGCAAACGCTGGCCACCGAAAGCGCCTATTACTTCGCCTGGCCCGATACGCATGCGGAAAAGCCGGCAACCGCATTGCTCCGACAGTGGCTCACCGATGAGGCTTCATCCATACAGGCCTGAGCATCCCTCGACACTTTCTCTATAGCACAGCAATCGTTAGTCTGCCGCATCGCATTCAGTAATCGGGAGGGGCAATGTCCATCAAATCGGATCAATGGATTCGCCGCATGGCGGTAGAGGAAGGTATGATTGAGCCATTCGTCGACGGTCAGGTCAAAAAAACCGATGACGGCAACGGCATTGTCTCCTACGGCTTGTCCTCCTACGGTTATGACGTACGTTGCGCCGACGAGTTCAAGGTTTTCACCAATATCAATTCGGCCATCGTCGACCCGAAGGATTTCTGCCCGTCGTCCTTCGTCGATATCAAATCCGATGTCTGCATCATCCCGCCCAACTCTTTTGCACTGGCTCGCACCGTCGAATACATGCGTATCCCGCGCAAGGTGCTGACCATCTGTCTCGGTAAATCGACCTATGCGCGCTGCGGCATCATCGTCAATGTCACCCCGTTGGAGCCGGAGTGGGAGGGGCATGTTACGCTGGAGTTCTCCAACACCACGCCGCTACCCGCCAAAATCTACGCCGGCGAAGGGGTGGCCCAGTTCCTGTTTCTCGAATCCGATGAGATGTGTGAAACCTCGTACAAGGACAAGGCCGGCAAGTATCAGGGCCAGACCGGCGTCACCGTACCGAGACTGTAGACCATGAAACTTTCCGAAATTCTTTCAAGTTCCGACAAGCCGCTTGTTTCCTGCGAATTCTTCCCCCCCAAGACCGACAAGGGAGAGGACAATCTGTGGCGCTGCCTGGATGAACTAAAGATCATCAAACCCGCCTATATTTCCGTCACCTACGGCGCTGGCGGCACCACCCGGGATCGCACCCGGCGCATTGTCAGCCACATCAAGGAAGAAACCGGCCTGTCACCTGTCGCGCATTTAACCTGCGTTGGGGCCAGCAAGGAAGAACTGGGATCGTTGCTGGCCCAGTATCATGAGGCAGGTATTGAGAACATCCTGGCTCTGCGTGGCGATGCTCCCGAAGGCATGGATCATTTTGAAGCAACTCAGGGCGGCTTTGCCCATGCGACTGACCTGATTGCCTACCTGCGTCAGATGGGTGATTTTTCCATCGGCTGCGCCACCTATCCCGAAGGGCATCCCGAATCAGCCGGGGGCGTGGACGATGATATCCGCTATCTGAAAGTCAAGCAGGATAACGGGGCCGACTGTGCCATCACCCAGTATTTCTTCGACAATAGCTCCTTTTTCGCCTTCCGGGAAAAGTGTCGTGCAGCAGACATCACAATACCCATCATTCCAGGCATCATGCCAATCAGCAATTACGACCAGATTGTCCGCTTCTCGGCCATGTGCGGGGCAAGCATTCCGGACTGGTTACATCAGAAAATGACTCCGATTCGCGAGGATCTTGATGCAGTCAAGGCACTTGGCATTGAGCTGGCCGCAAGCCAGTGCCGCGAACTTCTGCAAGCCGGCGTACCGGGGCTTCACTTCTATACCCTGAACAAGTCCGAAGCGACGATTGCCATCGTGGATCATATCCGCGACCTGCTTTAATGCCCGCTCTTTAAAGCGCCGCCGACCATGATCTGGCAACTGCTATCGCGAAACCTGGCGCCGCTTACTTTGGCCGGAGCTATAACAGCCTTTCTGTACCCCGCGGCCTTCATGATCTTCAGAGATTATTTCCTGTGGCTGTTTGCTGCCACGATGTTTGCGCTTGGCGTCGTACTCAAGCCCGAAGAAGCACAATCGGCACTCAAAAAGCCAGCCAGCATTGCCCTTGGAGTCCTCACCCAATTCACCATCATGCCGCTACTCGGGTTTGCCGCAGCAAGCATTGCAGTCTGGCAGGGCGTATCACCGATGCTGGCG
>CAZDJY010000101.1:0-4816 GCA_964505835.1 uncultured Zetaproteobacteria bacterium
CGTTGATGCTATCGCTGCCGCTCAATGCATGGGCAAACTCGAGCCCGAAACCGTCCATCGACAAGGGAACCCTGATTGATCTGTTAACCAAACAGACCGGTTTCTCCAGAGGCAAAGTACAATCCATTCTTGCCGATGCGCAGTTCATCCCCAGCGTTATCGAGCGCATCACCACGCCTTATGAATCTCGACCCTATGCCGAGTACCGCCCTCTGTTTGTCACGGGCAGCATGGATAAAATGGGGCATGCATATCTGCACGAACAACAACAGGTATTCAACGAGGTTGAAAAGAAATATCAGGTTGAGGCCGAGGTGATTGCTGCCATTCTGGGGCTGGAAACCCGCTTTGGCCGGCACAAGGGCAAGGACCGAATTCTGGATTCATTATATACGCTGGCCGCGGGCTATCCAAGGCGGTCAGCCTTTTTTACCAGGGAATTGGGTGAATTACTTCTTCTTAGTGAGGAAGAAAAGCTTAAACCGAATAAGGTCATGGGCTCCTATGCCGGGGCCTTCGGTGCCACCCAGTTTATCCCCTCATCGTTCAGGGCCTATGCGGTGGATGAGGATGGAAATGATCACCGCGACGTCTGGAACTCAGCCCGGGATATCATTGCCAGTGTAGCGAACTACTTCCATCAACACGGCTGGAAGCACGGTCAACAGATTGCCTTCTGGTTGCCCGGAGTACAGGGCGAATACGCGCCAGCCATTCGCGAACGGTCCGAAAAGGGCTTCAAGGCATGGAGCACACTGGCTGAGCTTCGCAAACAGATGCAGGGAAAGCTGCCGATGACCCCGGCCGACTGGCGCGATGATGACAAGGTTGCCCTGATTGACATGCAGACCAAGTCCGGTCCACGTATCGCTCTGATTCATTATAATTTTTATGTTATCACGCGCTGGAATCGCTCCTACAATTACGCCATGGCAACCACCGAGGTAGCAGCCATGCTCGGCTGCAGCACATGCAAGGTAAAATGAGATACGTCATCCTGATCGGTCTGTCCGCACTATGGCTGGCCTCATGCGTCAGTCAGCCACACCGGCAGGCGGCCGTGAAAGCCGATCAAGCCACCGGCACTTACACTCGGGCCCTGCCGGCCTCATCCCTGCCCAATGGACACGGTGGCACACATAAAACCGGCAAGCCCTATCGCATTGCCGGTCAGTGGTATTACCCGATGCAGAGTGCGGCTTCTTATGACCAGACCGGAGTCGCATCATGGTACGGGCGCGATTTCCACGGCAGGAAAACAGCCAATGGTGAGCGTTACGATATGCATGCACTTTCTGCAGCCCATAAAACTCTTCCCATGCCGACACTGGTGCGAGTGACCAATCTTGATAACGGCCGTTCGGTCGTGGTGCGCGTCAATGATCGTGGCCCGTTTGTAAAAGGTCGGCTGATCGACCTTTCATATGCGGCAGCACGACAGCTGGGCTATATCGACCGGGGCACGGCGAGGGTGCGTGTCCAAACTCTGGATCAGCGGCCTCCCACCCAGGCTTCGGCAGCACAGGTTGCAAATCCGGTTGACGAATCGATCACCCAAAAGGCTTCAGATGCGCTGGTACCCGTAGCATGGGCGGACAGCAACACATCCCCCAGCGGCGCTATCTTCGTACAACTGGGCGCTTTCAGTTCTCGCGTTAATGCCGCTGAGTTACGCGATCGTCTCAGTACCGATTTTAGCGACGTGCTGATTCAACCGCGCCGTATTGCATCGCAAACGCTGTACCGTGTGCGCATCGGCCCGTTTGACGACATGCAGAAGATCGAGCGCACCGTGCAACGGCTTCAGCAAAGCGGTTACACCAATGCTGTCGTCATCATTGAGTAGGCATCGACATGAGCCATCCGAATAGCAGTAAGCCATCTCGGCGACTCTCGGCCTTCGGCTCCTCTCGCATCGCAGCCGAGGACCCTGTCTATCGGGATGTCTTTGAACTTTCCAGAGCCATTGCCGAAGCAGGCTGGAACGGCATGACAGGGGGTCATCAAGGGATGATGGCGGCTTTCTCGGAGGGCATTCATGCCGGCGGCGGCCATATCCGCGGCATTACCCTCGAACGTTTCCCGACACCTCCGAAGAATACGCTCAGTGAGGAGATACGGAGCCGCGATTTCTTTGACCGCATGCGCGACATGATTGAACGGGCCGATGCATGGCTGGTCCTGCCCGGTGGCCTGGGCACGCTCTCTGAACTGGCTATGACATGGGATTTGCTGGCCATCCAGGTACTCGAGCCACGGCCCCTACTGGTTTACGGCGAGATGTGGAGGCCTGTCATGGATGTGCTCCAGCAGCAGCTTGTGCTGTCGATGGATCAGGCTTTTTCATCCATCACCTACTGCCCGAGCCATGCCGATGTTCTGAGTGCGCTTCAGTAAACGCAATCCATAAACTGAATGACTGATAACCATCCTGCATTTCAGGATCTTCGTGCTCCGGTTGCATCCTCGGTGTTTGGCTTGCGACTCGATCAGGGCCTTAGCCAGATATGGCCCCTTTCCAGACGTCGGGCCAGACGGGCTATCGATGAGGGTGGCGTCTATCTGAACGGCAAGCGTTGCCGCACCGCCGGACGTATGCTCAGGCAAGGAGACAAGCTGCGTGTCGTGCTGCTTGAAAATGAACGATTAGTCCCGTTTTCCGGTGAACAGCTTGTCTGGCAAGACGCCTCATTGTACCTGATTCACAAACGTGCCGGGCAATATGCGCAGGAAGCACTGCATCGTAGCCGCGGTACGCTGCCGGATGAACTTGCCAGATACCTGGAGCTAACACCGCAACTGGCCCGTTTGCTGCGCCCGGTACACCGACTGGATCGGGGAACTTCTGGGTTGATGCTTTTCTGCAGTGATGCAAAGCGTCTGCAACACATACAGAAACACTGGCATCAGGCCGTAAAAAAGGAGTATCTCGCTGTTGTTGAACCGGCTCCGGCTTGGGAACATCAGGAGATTCGTCTGGCCATCGATAAACGGCGCGATCCAAGAGGCCATTATCATGTGGCAGACGACGGGCGTCCCTGCTTCAGCGAAGCCCGCGTAATTGAACGGCGTGGCAACAGAGCCTTGCTGTCGCTGCTGGCGCATACCGGACGCACCCATCAATTGCGTGTACACCTTTCATCATTAGGATGCCCCATTCTCGGTGACAGCAAGTATGGCGGAAAGCCCCACAAACGACTGATGTTGCATGCTCACCAATTGAATATCGCTCCGCCGGCCATGCCCGAAGTGCATGACTGGCTTTGTCCACCTGAGGAGGATTGGAAATGGTAAATACTCGCGCCCGCACACAGGTTTGGATGGCCTCCCTCTTCCTGTTTGCCCTGTTCGTTATTCCTGGCATGGCTCAGGCAACCGCATGGCCTTCCCCGCCGCAGGTGAATGCAAAGTCATGGGCCATGGTGGATGCACGATCAGGTCAAATCATTGCCGAGCATGATGCCGACATCGAACTGCCGCCGGCCAGCCTGACCAAAATGATGACCTTGTATCTGGCTTTCGAGGATATCAAACTCGGCCGTCTTGATACCGCAGAGCGAGTCAACGTAAGCAAAAAGGCATGGAAGATCGGTGGCAGTACCATGTTCCTGGATCCGCGCATGCATCCGACGATTGATGAGCTATTGCACGGGATTGCCACATATTCCGGCAATGATGCCTGCATCGTATTGGCTGAACATGTGGCCGGCTCTGAGGAAGCGTTTGTCGAGCGCATGAACGAAAAAGCCGCAGCGCTGGGCATGAAACATAGCCATTTTGTAAACTCAACCGGCTTTCCGGTTGTCGGACATCATAGCTCTGCCATGGATATGGCACTGCTCGGTGCGGCCCTGTGGCATGATTTCCCGGATATGTATGAAATTTTCACTGAGAAATCCTATACCTTTGATGGCCGTTCCCAACCCAATCGCAATCGTCTGTTGTGGACCTATCCCGATGCAGACGGCATCAAGACCGGGCATACCGAAGAAGCCGGCTACTGCCTTGTCGGCTCGGCCGAGCAGGCCTCAACCCGGTTTGTGACTGCCGTATTTGGCACAAGCTCTGATCGCGAACGGGCCAGGCAATCGAAGATACTTTTGAAATTCGGCTTTCGTAACTTCACTACGCTGCGGCCGGCCGAGCGCGATATCCGCCGTCAGGTCGAGGTCTATGAAGGTACCGAGGATCATGTATGGCTGAAACCATCCACCCCGATCTGGGTGACTGTTCCCAAAGGCAGCGAATCTTCACTCTCTTTCCGCCTGCATTATCAGGCGCCGCTGAAAGCACCGCTAAATAAAGGGCAACAACTGGGCACCATCGATGCCGTTCTGGCCGATAAGGGCGGAGCAGAAGAAGTGCTGCAATCCGTTGCCGTCATTGCAGCGCGTGGCGTGGATCAGGCCTCATGGCTGGGTCGCCAATGGGATGGACTGCGCTTGTGGTGGCAGGAAGCCTCCGCGGATGCGGCCTCTGACCAATAAGCTTTGAAGCCTGAATCAGCCCCTGTTGCCTGGCTGAATGGCGTCTTTACGCCGTTGGCGGAAGCATGTGTGAATATCGAGGACCGGGGTTTCCAGTTTGCTGACGGGGTCTATGAAGTTATCGCCTGTTTCGGTGGCACGCTCATCGATCTGGATGAGCATATGGAGCGCCTGCAACGATCTGCCAAGGCTATCGAGCTGAAGCTGCCAGTTTCCAGGGCCGAACTCAGCCGCCTGATTGAGGAAACCTATCAACGCAATCCGTACCCCGATGCGATGCTGTATGTCCAACTGACTCGCGGAGTGGCGCCCCGCTCCCACCTGATTAA
>CAZDJY010000102.1:0-4754 GCA_964505835.1 uncultured Zetaproteobacteria bacterium
CCGGATTGTGGCGACTGGAACTGTATCACCGAACAAATTGCGGAGGTTCCAACGCGCGTGGGGAGCAAAGGGAAAGTTTTACCTGCTTCCTCCATTACCCAGGTCACAGCAGCCAAAGAACCTCGTCGCTCGACCTGTATTGAAGAGCTGGACAGGGTTTTGGGCGGCGGGCTTGTCTCAGGTTCCGCCGTGCTGATCGGCGGCGACCCCGGCATTGGCAAATCCACGGTACTGCTGCAGGCAGCGGCCAAGCTCGCTGACACTGAGACCGTTCTGTATATCACGGGTGAAGAATCTCCCCAGCAGGTACATCTGCGCGGTGAGCGTATCGACGCACTGCATGACGATTTGAATCTCATATCCGCCTGCGAACTGGAATCCATGCTGGCCACCATCAGTGACCAAAAACCCCATGCAGTCATCGTTGATTCCATCCAGACAACGGTCAGCAACCGCCTTACCAGTGCACCGGGGACGGTATCGCAAGTGCGCGACTGCGCTGCGGCCCTGATCCAGCAGGCCAAGCAACTCGGCCACGCCTTGATTCTGGTCGGCCATGTCACCAAGGACGGTTCGATTGCGGGTCCGAGAGTGCTGGAGCATATGGTCGATGCCGTTCTCTATTTCGAGGGGGATCGGGGACATGCACACCGCATCCTGAGAGCCGTGAAGAACCGTTTCGGTCCGGCTGGTGAAATCGGCGTATTTGAAATGACCGACCGCGGACTGATCGGTATCCGCGATGCCTCGCGCCTGTTCCTGGCCGAGCGCGCCAAAGATACCCCCGGCTCCGTCGTGCTGGCTTGCATGGAGGGAACACGTCCGCTATTGGTCGAGGTGCAGGCATTGATTGCCCCCACGGTATATGCAACGCCGAAACGCTCCGCAGTCGGGCTTGATTCCGGACGTGTGGCCATGCTGACAGCAGTGCTGGAACGGCGCGTCGGCCTGCCGTTATCGCAACATGATGTATATATCAATGTCGCCGGCGGCGCCCGCATCACAGAGCCTGCTGCCGACCTTGCCGTGCTGATGGCTATGGTCTCAGCCTACCAGGAGAAACCACTGGCCAATGAGGTGGCCCTTTTCGGTGAGGTTGGGCTAACCGGTGAAATCAGGCCGGTCGGACAACCGGAATCACGGGTTCGGGAGGCGGTCAATCTCGGGTTTACGCACCTGCTGATGCCGCATGAAAATCATACAAGGGTGCAGAAGGCCAACATCGTTGCTAACATGCGCCCCGATACAACCACGCCGCTGCAACTGACAGCGGTGAGGCATTTATCCGACGCGGTACAGGCAGGTTTGGCTTGAAGGCAGGTTTGGCTTGAATTTCATTGATTATATTCTGATCGCCATTGTCGGTCTGTCGATGGTGTTATCGCTGTGGCGCGGTTTCGTGCGCGAGATGATTTCGTTGATCGGTCTGGTTGCAGCATTCCTTGTCGCCAGCCGCACATCCGGAGCCACCGGCGACTTCCTCGGCCAGTGGATCAGTAACAGCACTGTTGCCGATATCGCCGGCTTCGCGCTTGTCTTTATCATTGTCATGATTCTGGTGGCGCTGATCGGCGCCATTATCCGCAAACTGGTTGATATGGCCGATCTAACCGCCACGGATCGCACACTGGGTGTATTCTTTGGCGCTACACGCGGCATCCTGCTCATCGGGCTTTGCTTCCTCGTTTACACATCCTACACCAAACCGACGGCCAGCTGGATCAAAGGCAGCATGTTATCGCCATACGCCATTAACCTCGGCGATATGCTCGGCCGTGCCATCCCCGAGAGCTATCCATTCTCGCGTCAGGGTTCAGCGGCCAAAGCAGCCCCCCGGAAATCCGGCAATACCAGTCTGGCCGATATGATCCCGGTGAAAGACAAGCAGGCACTGAAATCCATTCTCGATAACAGCAAGCAATGAGGAAGCAATGAGCAACGGTAGTTCTTTCACTCCCGGCACCATCGGCGATGATCATTTCCACGATGAATGCGGAGTTTTCGGCGTATTCGATCATCCGGAGGCCGCCAACCTGACCTACCTCGGCCTGTATGCTCAGCAGCACCGTGGCCAGGAATCGGCCGGCATTGTTTCAACCGACGGACACAACTTCACCACCCACCGCGGCATGGGGCTGGTCGCCGACATCTTTCGTAAATCCGACATCAAAAAACTGACCGGCCGCCGTGCCATTGGCCATGTACGCTATTCCACCTCCGGCGATTCCGGTATCCGCAATTGCCAGCCGTTTGCCTACGAGTATGCCCATGGCGGCATTGCCATGTGTCACAATGGTAATATCGTCAATGCTCCGGAACTACGCAGCGAGCTGGAGAAGAAAGGCTCCATCTTTCAGTCCACCTCTGACACCGAAGTGCTGATTCATCTGGTGGCACGCAGTGAAGCCCCTTCGATGAAGGATCGCCTGGCCGAAGCCGTCAACCGCCTGGCCGGCGGCTTTTCATTACTGGTTCTGGTTGAGAAACGACTGGTCGGCGTACGCGATCGCAACGGCATTCGCCCCCTGGTTCTGGGCGAGCTGGACGGCACCTATGTGCTGGCCAGCGAAACCTGCGCTTTCGATCTGATCGGCGCGACATTTGTTCGCGATATCGAGCCGGGCGAAATGGTCGTCATTGAGGATAACAAGATCGAGAGCATCTACCCGTTCGAATCGACCGCACCCAAGTTCTGCGTCTTTGAATATGTTTATTTCGCCCGCCCTGACTCAACGCTTGAGGGGGTCAATGTCTATCAGGCCCGCTATCAAATCGGCGTCGAATTAGCCAGGGAATCACAGGTAGAGGCAGATCTGGTCATCCCGGTTCCGGATTCCGGCGTACCGCCCGCCATGGGCTATGCAGAAGCTGCCGGCATACCCTTCCAGATGGGTTTGATCCGCAATCATTATATAGGTCGCACTTTTATCGAGCCGAAACAGTCGATTCGCAATTTCGGGGTCAAACTGAAACTCAACCCGAACCGCAGGCTGATTGAAGGCAAACGCATTGTGCTTGTCGATGACTCCATTGTGCGCGGTACCACCAGCCGCAAGATTGTCGAGATGGTACGCGCTGCAGGAGCAGCCGAAGTACATATGCGCATCTCCAGCCCGCCAACCAAACATTCCTGTTTTTACGGGGTCGACACACCTGATGCCGATGAGCTGATGGCCAACAAGATGGATCTTGACGAAATGTGTAAGGCCATTAACGCTGATTCGCTGGCTTTTGTCTCCTATGAAGGCATGTACCGAGCCGTTGGCAAGCCACGCCATCAACATTGCGACGCCTGTTTCTCAGGCGACTACCCGGTACCCATTGAGGGCCCCCGCTCGCCGCAATTATCCTTATTGCGTTTCCGCGGACAGAAGGGCTAGACATCCACCCCGCCGCGTGAGAAAACTGCATGACTGAGCCGCACACCGTCGTGCTGATTCACGGATTATTCGGCTTTCGACGTTTTCTGTGGATCGAATATTTCAACGGCATCCGCCAACTATTCGAAGGCATGGGCCTGCGCGTCATCGTGCCTTCCCTGCCCTGGTCGGGAACCATCGAACAACGCGCTGCCGCTCTCGCCGAGCAACTTGCCGACGAAACCGGCCCTCTGCATCTGGTAGCCCATTCGATGGGCGGAGTCGATGCGCGTCGTTTCATCACTCATCTGGGAGGGGCTGAAAAAACTGCCAGTCTGACGACCCTGGCCACTCCACACCGTGGTTCGTCGGCTTCCGACCACGTCTGTTCGCATCTCTCGCCATTCATCATTTTCCCCGGCATTCGGGCCTTAACCATGGAAAAGCTGGCGGCATTTAATCGCGCCACTCCAGAGCATCCCGGCATCGCCTACCGAAGCTATAGCGCCAGCCGCCCGATCCATGAACAGCCATGGATTACCCGCCACTACGGCCGTATCATTGCCGAACAGGAAGGCGATAACGATTCCCAGGTGTCCGTCACATCTGCGGCATGGGGCGAGCATATCGCCACCCTGCCCGCCGACCACTTCGAACTGATCGGTCGCAACTTCTGGTTCAACCCCTTTCGGAAAAGAAACGCCTTTGATCATCTTCCGGTTTACCGCAACATCGGCGAATGGATTTGCACTCAGGCTGAAAGCTAATGTATTTACAATATTTTCAGCTACAAGAACCGCCGTTTTCCATTGCGCCAAATCCGCGTTATCTGTATCTCGGCAAGCGTCATCAGGAAGCACTCGCCCATCTGATTTTCGGCTTGCGCGGCGAGGGAGGCGTTGTCGTTCTGACCGGCGAGGTTGGCACGGGGAAGACCACGATAAGCAGGAAAATTCTCGAGGATATCCCCGAATCCACCGACATCGCCTGGATCGTCAACCCGAAATTATCAGTGCAGGAATTGCTGGCCACCATCTGCGACGAATTACATATCCCCTACCCGGAAAACAACCACAGCATCAAGGTGTTTACCGATAAAATCAGCAAGGCTCTGCTCGATGCACATGCCGCCGGACGCAATACCGTGTTGATGATCGACGAGGCCCAGAACCTGTCTCCGGAGGTGCTCGAACAGCTGCGCCTGTTGACCAACCTGGAAACCAGCGAGCGTAAACTATTGCAGATCGTACTGCTCGGTCAGGATGAGCTGAAGGATGTCCTGGATCGGCATGATATGCGCCAAATGGCCCAGCGCGTGACTGCCCGTTATCACCTGAGCCCGCTGACGCGCAGCGAAACCGTTGCCTATATCCGTCATCGTCTTCATGTCGCCGG
>CAZDJY010000103.1:0-4750 GCA_964505835.1 uncultured Zetaproteobacteria bacterium
CTGGCCGCTGCCAGATACCACTTGGCAGCCTCCCGGGCATCCGCCTCACCATCGGTCGATAATAAATTAGCCAGCCTGTATTGGGCCTCTTGACTCCCTCCGGATGCACTCTGCCGCAGCCAGTACAGGGTTTGCTTGGCATCACGGACAACCCCTTCTCCGCGCTGATACATCAGCGCCAGCGTGAACTGCGCCGTTTGATCGCCCTGTCGGGACTTGGCTTTGATCCGATTGACGATCTGCTGGATAAACGACCGTGCATCGGAATCTCCGCCCTTCACGGCCTTCACCGCCCAGCGCAGGGCTTCATGGTCGTTCTGTAAAACGCCTCGTCCTTCGCTATACAACACAGACAACCGATACTGCGCCTTGGCATTGCCGCTCTCGGCCGCCTTGCGATACAATTCAGCCGCAGCGATATCATCCGGATGATCAACGCCGCGCCCGACCTCATACTGCTTGCCCAACTGATATTGCGCATCATGATGACCCAGTCGGGCCGCCAGTTTCAACCAGCGCACCACCTGCTCGTCATCGCGATCCACCCCCTTTCCCTGACGATACATCATTGCCAATTGATACTGGGCTTCGGTTTGCCCCTTCCGGGCGGCCTGCAAATACCAATTTGCCGCATCCTCAAAGCGCTGGTCCTCGTATGCGGACTGCCCCATAGCCAGCAAATCAGCATCCGAAGCACTGTAATCGCTCTTGGAAATAACAAAATAGATGGCGATTGCACTGAGCAACACCATTACGCCTACAAATACAGCACCCTTAACCATCGACATACAGTCAACCGCCTCCTTGGCTATGAATCCTTGCCCTTAGCTTTAGCCCCGCTCTATCTTCACTGCGGTCACTTCGGCCACAAACCTCATCAGACCGAGTATAGCCCAATATTCAGAGCATGCATTACAGATTCAGTTCATCCCATATCGCATCAATACGTGCCTTCACATCCGCATCCATTTCAATCGGTCTGCCCCACTCCCGCTCAGTCTCGCCCGCCCATTTATTGGTCGCATCAATGCCGACCTTCGATCCAAGTCCGGCAACAGGCGAAGCAAAGTCCAGATAATCGATCGGTGTCCGTTCGGCCATGGTAAAATCACGGGCCGGATCGCAGCGCGTCGATATCGCCCAGATTACCTCGGGCCATGAGCGACAATCAATATCCTCGTCCACCACGATGATGAACTTGGTATACATAAACTGGCGCAGATACGACCATACGCCGAACATCACCCGCTTGGCGTGACCCGCATAACCCTTACGGATAGATACCACGGCCACGCGGTATGAACAGCCTTCCATGGGCAGATAAAAATCGACAATCTCGGGGAATTGCTTCTGCAGGATGGGCACAAATACCTCATTGAACGCCAGCCCCAGCACGGCCGGTTCATCTGGCGGCTTACCGGTGTGTGTGGAATGATAGATCGCATCGCGGCGCATGCTCATCGTCTCAACAGTAAATACAGGAAACATCTCCGTTTCATTGTAATAGCCGGTATGATCTCCGAACGGTCCTTCCTCGGCATACTCATCGAGCGATACATAGCCTTCCAATACAATCTCAGCCGAGGCAGGGGCCTGTAGCGGCACGGACAGGCAATCGCACAACCTGGTTTTACTGCCGCGCAACAGGCCAGCGAACTGGTATTCGGACAAGGTGTCCGGGATGGGGGTCACGGCCGCAAGAATGGTCGCCGGGTCGGCCCCGATCACAACAGCGCACGGAAATCTGGATGCGCCGGCTTTCTTCGCTTCCAGATGATCCTGAGCACCACCCCGATGCTTGAGCCAGCGCATAATCAGTTTGTTGCGCCCGATCAGCTGCTGACGATAGATGCCAATATTCTGTCTTTCCTTGTCCGGCCCTCTGGTCACCACCAACCCCCAGGTCAGCAGTGGTGCTGCATCTTCCGGCCAGCAGGTCTGGATGGGCAGACGGGTCAAATCCACCTCATCTCCCTTGAACACGACTTCCTGCCAGGGAGCCTTCTTGACCACCTTCGGGCTCATATGCATGACTTTTTTCAGCACCGGAAATTTATCCCAGGCATCCTTTAACCCCTTGGGCGGCTCCGGTTCTTTCAGATAGGCCAACAATTCGCCGATCTGGCGTAGCTCACTTGCCGTTTCGCGCCCCATACCCAAAGCAATGCGCTGGTCCGTGCCGAAAAGATTGGTCAGCACCGGCATCCCCCGCTCTTCCCCATCATCGACGACATGCTCAAATAGAAGAGCAGGGCCGCCGGCGCGCAGCACCCGATCGGATATCTCGGTGATCTCCAATCGACTGCTCACGGGGGTTGTGATGCGTCGCAACAGTCCGCGACCTTCCAGATCAGCGATAAAGGTGCGCAAATCCGCATAACTCACCCGGCGCACTCCTCAATATCAAAGACACTGTCCAATTTGGCCAAAGATAATACATCCCGCACATTCTCATGTAGTCCGCACAATACAAAGCGGCCGCCCGATGCGCGACTCCATTGCAGCCCTTCAACCAGGGTAGCAATTCCGGATGAATCCATAAATTCAACCTCATCCAGCTGCACTCGGACCTCGCGAATATCCTCTGCAAGCAACGGCTTCAACTGCTCCCTGAGCTTGGGTGAGGTATGAATGGTCACATCACCAATCACCTTCAGCCTAGCGCTCCCATCATCTTGCTTATCGCATTCAAATTGCAGTTCCACAATCCATCTCCTTATCCTGTTTTACCGACGCAAAACACCAGATGCCAGCTATTGCCATCGGCCAGCTTGCTCTGCTCAAAACAATCTGCGACCTCTTCGATCAATCGCAAGCCAAGACCGCCGGGGCTGAGCTCTCCGGCACATTCGCCTGAGTCCGATTCGCAACCATGATGCGTCCAGTCGGATTTAACATAATCACGAAAATTAAATACCAGCTCCTGCGCCCCGCCCCTCGCGCCATTGATACGCGCCTCAAATTCAATGCGTCCCGGTTTACCGGCGTAACCGTGCTCGGCAATATTGGCAAACAACTCGTCCACCGCCAGTGCCACCCGGTTGCTGTGGCATGCATCCATGCCAACCCGTTCGGCCATCACACCAACCATGGAGCGAAGGAAATCCACACATTTGCTTTCACAATTCAGCTGGCAACTCAGTCTTTCAACCTGCCCATCCACTTCTTCACGGATATCATTCATGCTGATTTCATCGCGTATCGATGCCCAGGCTCAGTGGCTTAACCGCTCCCAATCCATCCAGTCGCAGCCGGATACGTTCCAGTGTCTGGTTGTCGCCTTCATTCTCGGCCAGCTTTTGCAATCCCTCCAGAGTTTCCCGCTGGCCGTGCGTATCCTTGAGGGCAGTATAGATTGCCAGCGCCCGCTCGAGCAGATCTTTCTTCTCGATACTGTCCTTCGAGATATTGGCGCGCAAAAGCAGCGCATGCGCTGTCAACAGAGGCGCTCCTATGCTGCGACAATACTCCAACGCCTTATCGACATTTTTCTTTGCTCCCGCATCGTCACCAGCCTGATGCTGCAATAAGGCTAGCCCCATATATGCATCAGCCCGAATCTTCAGTCCCTGATTATCGCGGCTGCTTTTCGAAATGGCCGAATGATAAGCTTTCTCTGCTGCATCAGTCCGACCCTGTAATTGTGCCAGGCGCCCGCTCTGCAAATAAATATCCGCCGGCAACCCTGAGTCGGGGACCTCGATTGACGCAGGTGCTCTGTTCATTTGAATCTGCATCAAGGCCAGCGCAAGACCGGCGCGAATGCGCATGACATCGTCCCCCTGGCGACCGGAAAGCTCGATACAGCGACGAAAAGCCTCCCCGGCCTCATCGACATGATGCATCGCTGAACGAACAACACCGAGATTATACCATGACTGACGCACCAGCCGCGTATCATCCGATAATTGAGCAGCCAGCAGGGCTCGTGAAAAAGCACGCTCCGCCGCACTCCAGCGTTCCCGCTGCATGGACGCCATACCGTCCATGGAAAAATCATGAGCGCGATCCAGATAAGGATTATCGACCACCCCATGGGTCTGTTTTCCGCCGCATGAAGCGAGCAATATCAGCATGAGCAAAGCAGCTCCGCGCAAAATCATCACGGCCGCATATCCAGTACCGGCGTTGCCAGTGGCTCCTTGCCTTGATCTGAGCCCTCTCCACCGAACAGCCATGAACCACGCAAACCTTTAAGCAAGCCCTGCATTTCATGAATCGTACCTCTGGACTCGCGTGCAAGACCAGGCAATTCAGGCGTTAATTCAGACAAATCAGATGCCACAACATCCAGCGATTTAGACAATTGGTCTACATGCACCAGCATGCTGTTAATACGTTCAAAGCTTTCAGGCCCTTTTTCGCCGAGCGCTTGTGAAAGAGGCTGGATATCGTTGAGAATTTTTGTTGTCATCTTTAAAGAGTGGCTAAGATTTTTTCCCACATGTTGCTGATCAAACTCGGCAACAATGGATTGCATGCTTGCCAGTGTCTTGGCAAAGCCCTGCATCAACGCCTCGATATTCTCACGGCTCATGCCCTTACTGACATCGCCCAGCTTGGCCACCACCTGCCTTACCCCGCCATACGGGTCGTTCAGCCAGGTCGTCAACTCAGCAGCTTCACGCAGCAGGGTATTGGCATTGGCGACCGCCGGCTTCATATCCTGCAGCAACTGCTCAATCGATGCCTCGGATTCATATTGCAATGCCTGCCCGTCACGAATCACCGGTTTTTGAACATCACCAGC
>CAZDJY010000104.1:0-4673 GCA_964505835.1 uncultured Zetaproteobacteria bacterium
CATGGTTACCGCTCGATCCCTGCATCATATCCGTTGGTTCTATGCCGCATATTTCGCGGCCATGGGTCTGATTCTGCCATTTTTCCCCGTATATCTGGATGGGCGCGGTCTTGATGTCACGATGATCGGTGTGATGACCGGCCTGCTGGCAGCGGCCAAGGTGATTGCGCCGCCCGGGATCGGTTTCCTGCTTGATCGGCGGCCGCACCGCTGGGTGCAACGCTTTATCATCGTCGCTTCCCTGCTGGCGGCGCTGGCGGCACTGGCGATCGGTACCTCTGATCAGCTGCTGATCATGGGCATGCTGGTGTTGTTGTTCGGCGTGTTTTGGGCCGCAATCCTGCCCTTGACCGACGGTCTGTCGGTGTCGGTGTCCGAGGCGGCGCTGGCCGACTATGGACGCCTCAGGGTCTGGGGCTCGGTCGGCTTTATTGTCGCCTCACTGGCCGGTGGTTTTTTTCTGGCCGGTCATGCAATGCAGGCATTGCCGGTGGTGCTGTCGCTACTGATGCTGGTCACGGCTATGGCTGCCGGCGGCTTTCCGGAGCTGAAGACAGCAAGGAGGAGTGAAGCGCGCGACCTGCCGTTTAGCTCCGCCTTTTATCGGCTGCTGGGCGTCAGCTTTATCATGCAGGTGTCACACGGTGCCTATTACGGCTTCTTCAGCCTTTATCTCGCTGCAGCGGGCTTCAGCGGTTGGCAGATTGGCATGTATTGGGTGTTGGGCGTACTGGCCGAAGTCGTTTTGATGTGGCGCTGGTCCCGGCCCATGCAGCAGGTGGCTCCGTCGTTATTGTTTGCCGTATGCTTGCTGCTGGCAGCACTGCGCTGGCTGGGAACCGGACTAACGACGGACCCGGTTCTGACGGCCCTGTTGCAATGCCTGCATGCAGCCAGTTTCGCCGCTTTTCACGTTGCGGCCATTGCCTGGGTGAAACGTTTGGCACCCGATCAGCGGCACGCCTCGGCACAAGGCTGGTATTCCGCTGCCGGATTCGGCCTTGGCAGTACCCTCGGCATTATGGGCTGTGGTCTGATTGTCGATGCCTGGGGCTATCCGGCGGCATTTTATGTCTGTGCTGTGATCGCCTGTCTGGGCATTCCGCTGGCACGTTCACTGCCGAGGCGCACCCCCGGATAGAAGTCCGTTGGCGAAGATATCCTCAGGTTTGATCGACGATGGACTCCAGCCGGGTCAGAGCCAGCATCAGACGCATACGTCTCGCCTCGGCGTGCTCCTCATCTGCTTCCAGAGGCTGCTCGCCGAAGGATTCGAGCTCCGGCCAGTGCGGATGATCGCACCATAGGTCTTCCGCAACCTCGATCAGGTTTTTACCATCCTGATCCAGCAACTGGCGGATGGCGCGTTCCTTGAGCAGGGCTAGTCGGTGCAGCCACTCGCGGCGCAGGCTGTGGGCATCCTGATCGCCCCAGTCGGGTGAGCGCAGCGGCTCCTCCATTTGCTCGATAGGCAGCACATGCAGGCATGCCTGACTGGCTTTCAGACAACGGGCCAAAGGTTGCTTCAGCGCAGTGGCCAGATGCACGGCGCAGGCCGCATGGGCAAGCTCGGGCATGGCGGCCAGATGGGCCGCATCTTCGGTCGGCAGACCGATCTGCGACACGGTTTTCAATAACTCCAGATAGCGACTGCTTTCCATACCGCCGATCCCCTGGGCGGCGAGTGATTTGCGGAATTGGTGCAGGCCTTTTTGTTGCGCCTCGATCCAGACATCCGTCAGGTCGTTTACATTGCACAGACGGAGCAGGTCCTCGGCAAAGCGCATCAGGTTTTCCTGCAGAGCTCGTTGCATGCGAGCGGCTATATCGATATCGCTGACCTGTTGCCAGATCAGTTGTCGTAAACTAACTGCCTCCAGCATCGTTTCGGCCATGATCAGGGCTTCAACCACCTCGGCCGTGCTGTTGTCCAGCAGGGTTTGCAGATGGTGGACGGCACCAAGGCCCATATGATTGACCACATGGTTGGACGCCTGGGTGCAGATGATTTCTTTGGCCAGGGGATGTTTGGCCAGAGACTCAGCGTATTTCTTGCGCAGGCTGGCCGGAAAATAATCGGCCAATAGCTGTCCGGCAAAGGCGCTGGTTTTGTCGAATTCGGCTTCACCGAGCAAGGCATGGATGCGGTTTTTCTCCTGACCGACCAGAATGGAAAGCTGGGGGCGCAGCCTGAGTAGTTCGTTATCTTCGATATGCGGCGCGACAGCTTCGTCGAGCCAGCCGTCCTGGCGTAGGGTATCGCGCAGGCGTTGCAGGCGAGGTGGATGCTCGGCCGAATCCAGTTCAGCCAGCGTCAGGACGCGCGACTGGTGAGCATTATCGAGCAGGCATTGCTCGGTCACCGCATCGGTCAGGCGTTTCAGGATACGGTTGCGCTGAGCTTGCCCCGACACCTGATCGGTCAGCGAGGCAAACAGGATTTTCAGGTTGACCTCGTGATCGGACATATCCACGCCGGCTGAGTTGTCCATCGCATCGGTATTGATGATGCCGCCGTTAACGGCATATTCGATGCGCGCCTGCTGGGTAAAGCCGAGGTTGCCGCCCTCGCATACCACCCGGCAACGCAGATCGCTGCCGTTGACGCGCACAGCATTATTGACCGGATCACGAACCTCGGCATGGCTCTCGGAGCTGGCTTTGACATAGGTGCCGATGCCGCCGTTATAGAGCAGGTCAACCGGAGCGCAGAGAATGGCCCGGATCAGGGCCTCGCCGCTGAGTGCATCGGCTTCGATACCGAGGGCTTGCTGCACTGCATCGGGCAGGTCAATACGCTTGGACGTGCGAGAAAAGACGCCGCCGCCGGTGCTGATACAGTCGGACCGATAGGCATCCCATCCTGCCACCTCATGAAACAGACGCTGCCGCTCTTTAAATGCTTTCTCCACGTCAGGTTCTGGATCAAGAAATATATGACGATGATTGAAGCTGGCCAGCAGTTTGAGATTCGGGTTGAGCAGCATGCCGTTGCCGAACACGTCACCCGCCATATCGCCGATGCCGACACAACTGATATTGTCTTTGTATGCATCGCGACCAAGTGCTGCGAAATGGTGTGCGGCACAAACCCATGCCCCGCGTGCGGTAATGCCGACTACCTTATGGTCGTAGCCGTGCTTGCCGCCGCTGGCAAAGGCATCGTCGAGCCAGAAACCCGCCAGGCGCGCCTCCTCATTGGCATCATCGGAGAAACGGGCCGTACCCTTGTCGGCTGCGACGACCAGATAAGGATCATCCATATCATCTTCATGAATGCGGATGCCGTCGGGCGGCAGAGCCTGCCCCTGGACAAGGTTATCGGTCAGCTCCAGCAGGGTGCGCACATAGATGCGGTATTGCTCAAGCACGAAGGTCGGCCCTTTGCTGGCGCTGCTTGCTTCATCGCGTACGACAAAGCCGCCTTTTGAACCGATGGGAATAATCTGACCGTTCTTGATCGTTTGCGTGCTCATCAATTCCAGCACTTCAGTGCGGAAATCGGTGGGTCGATCCGAGTAGCGCAGGCCACCTCGGGCAATGGGCCCGGCACGCAGGTGAACGCCTTCGATATGGATGCCGTGCATGAAGATTTCGCGATACGGGCGTGGATGCGGGGCGTAGCTGAGCTTGCCCGGATTAATCTTGATAGCCAAAGGGGAGCCTGCCTGACGGATAAATGCATTGGTGCGCAGGCTCGCCTCGGTGAGTTCGGCGAGAGCTCTGAACCAGCGGTCATCGGTCAGGGTTTCCACCCCCTGCATGGCTTCGCGGAATGCCTGTCTGGCCTCAGCCAGAAAGCTGGCCGGCATGGCCAGCAGGTGATGTGCGGTGAACAGGCGCAGCAGTGCTGCGGAAACTTGCGCATGGCGCATCATCATATCGGATAAGGGCAGCAGGGCTGCATCGGGCATCAGCTGAATCAGATGGTTGCGCAGGGTGATCAGGATAGCGATTTCATTGATATCCAGCCCGGTCTGGATCAGCAGGGCATTGAGCGGATCGTGGTCGGCTTCCTGATTCAGAACCATGGCCAGGGCGCGGCGCAGGCGCTGCTGATCTTCTTCGTTCAATGGGCGGGAAGGTTTGCAGGTTAAGGTGCTGATATAGATGCATGTGCAGGGCTCGCAAGCCTTGTCCGGCAGCGCTTCCGATTTACCGAAGGGCACCAGCCATTCCTGAATCGGGTCGAGACCGAAGGCGCGCAGGGTATCGACAAGAAAGCCCAGTGACGGCTGCTCGCGGGAATAGATATGCACGTTGATGCTCTCTTCCCTTGGATGGATGCGCACGCGAATGCGATTGCTTTCATGCACCATCTGGCGCATCTCCAGATCGCGGGCGAACTGAGCCGGTGGAAAAAGATCCTGATACAGCGGCGGCAGCGCCTCCAGCTCTCTTAAGGCATCAGGGATATTCAGCGATTTGGCATGATGCAGCACATCACTCTTGGCAATATCCTTCCAGAAAATAATGCAGTGCTGAACCAGTTTGTTGAGCAGCGTTGTGTCGATCTTCTTTTTCGGCTTGCCGATCGAAATCAGAATCATCCGATGCGCGCCGACGCCGAAGGAATCGTGGCCGTGGATATCGACATCCTTGGCAGCAATGGCGGCCAGCAAACGCTGCATCACCTTCGGGCCGAAACGTTCAGCGGCGAAGGAAACCAGCAG
>CAZDJY010000105.1:0-4657 GCA_964505835.1 uncultured Zetaproteobacteria bacterium
TAGGCGAATCTTCTCCCCATGTTGTTGATCAGCGGACTATCCGGCGCCGGCAAGAGCACGGTACTGCATGCTCTGGAAGATGCCGGATTTTTCTGTACCGATAATCTGCCTCTGGATTTGCTGCATGACTGGGCTCAGCAGATGCATGTTCGGCAGCAGCCAGCGGCCGTCTGTATTGATGTGCGCAGCGCCATCAATGCTGATGATCTGCATCATACGCTGGAAGCGGTGATGGTGTCGGACGAGGACTGGCAGTTTCTTTTTGTTGATGCATCCGATGCAGTGTTGTTAAGGCGCTTTTCCACCTTGCGCCGCCGCCATCCACTGGCTTTGGGTGAGGATCTTATGCAAACGATCACCCGGGAGCGGGAGTTGATGAGTCCTTTGCGGGAGATGGCCGATATGTTGCTCGATAGTAGCAATCTCAACCCCTATGAACTGGCAGCGCAGGTGGAACTATTTCGACGGCAGCATGGCCAGCAGAGTCGGGAACTCCGCTATACGCTGATGTCATTCAGTTATAAGTATGGTATCCCCCCGGATGCCGATATGGTGATTGATGCGCGCTTTCTTCCCAATCCGCATTATCAGACTGAACTGGCTCCACTGACAGGAAGGGATCAGCCGGTGATCGATTTTCTGGCCGCCTTACCCGAGGTCGGGGAAGCTGAGCGTCGCCTGCAGGAGTGGCTGGCCTTCAGTCGACCTATGATGCAGAAGGAACGAAAAAAATATTTTACTTTGGCCTTTGGCTGTAGCGGCGGCCGCCATCGTTCGGTTTATCTGGCCGAACGCACTGCCCGTTGGTTGAAACAACAGCAGTTAGCCCAGCCGGTTATCCGGCACCGTGAATTGGGCATGCTCATTGAAGGCGACGAGGTTTAAGTCATGATCGGTATTGTTCTTATTGGGCACAATCGCATTGCCAGTGAAATGCTGGCGGCGGTAGAGCATGTGGTTGGCGAGCAGCCGTTGATGAAAGCGATGGATGTTCAATCTGATAGCGACACCTCGCAGCTGACCCGTGAGCTGAACTCGATCATTCAGGCATGCGATGTGGGCCACGGCATTTTGTTGTTGGCCGATATGTTCGGGGGCACGCCCTGCAATATTGCCATGGGTTGCTTTGAACCCGGTCGCGTGGAGGTGATTTCAGGCGTGAATCTGCCGTTGCTGGTCAAGGCGGCAACCCTGCGCAGCAAAGAAAAGAATCTGATTGCTCTGGCCGATCAGGTATTGCAGTCGGGGCGCATGTATATGTGTCAGGCATCAACCATGATCGGGCAGAAATCCAGGGCGGCGTGTCAGCCGGCCGAGGAGGATCGGAGCAGTGGCTGAGCGCAGGCTGCGGATACAGAACAAGCTTGGCCTGCATGCCCGTGCATCGGCCAAGCTTGCCAGCGAAGCCGGACGCTTTGCCGCCGAGGTCACGCTGGCCAAGGGTGATGTTGAAGTGAATGGCAAAAGCATCATGGGTATCATGATGCTGGCTGCGGCCAAGGGCTCCGAGCTTTGCGTACGGGCGGAAGGTGCGGATGCGGAAGAGGCGTTGAATGCCATCGAGGCGCTGGTGAACGATCGCTTTGGGGAGGAGCAGTGAAGCATCATCCTGCTGCCGGTTTTGAAATGCGGCCACGGCGTGAGGGCGGCTCGGTGGCGGCAAGTTCGGGCGTCATCATCGGACGGGTGAAGAAGCGGCTCTATGGATCGCTAAAAGTGCCGGAGCGCGAGGTGTTATCCACACAACTGAATCATGAAGCATCGCGCCTGCTCAAGGCGGTCGAGGCGGCCGTTACCGAGATTGATGTCGAGCGCAACCATCTGCTGGAAAGCCGCAATCATGACTCCCTGCCCTTGTTGGATGCTCATAAAATGCTGTTATCCGACCCTGAACTGATGAGCAGTGCTCAGGCGCGTATTATGGATGCATGTATCAATGCCGAGTGGGCTCTGCGTCAGGAAATGGATGCGGTAAAGGAGGTGTTCGATGCAATGGAGGACGAATACCTGCGCCAGCGGCGCGAGGATGTCGAGCAGGCTGGAAGTCGAATCTTAAGGCATTTGATGCGTGACCGAAACGGCATGAGCGATTTGACTCCGGATGCCGGGGGGCTGCCTGTTATCTATGTAGGCGATGATTTCTCGCCACCCGATGTTGTTTCGTTATGGCGTCGCGGCGTTGGTGGAGTGGTGGCCGAGCAGGGTGGCGCCGATGCTCATAATATTATTGTTGCACGTGGTGTCGGTATGCCGGCATTGGTTGGTGCGGCCGGCATTCTTGATGACGTTGAGAACGGCGATACACTCATCCTGGATGCCGAGCAGGGGCGCTGGGTGCTTAATCCATCCGATGAAGAACAGGCTTCCTATCAGAAGTTTATGCATGCCATGGATCTGCTGCAGGACAGCTTGCTGGGCTTTGCCGGCAAGCCGTCGCTCAGTCGAGACGGGCACGCGATGACGTTGATGGCCAATATTGAATTCCCCGAGGAGCTTGAGATTGCCGAGCAGATCGGCATTGATGGGGTCGGCCTTTACCGCACTGAGTTTTTGTTCATGGATGCGCCTGCATTGCCGGATGAGGATATGCAGTATCAACAATATGTCCGCTTAGTTAAAGCCGTTCGCGGCAAGCCTGCCACAATGCGTCTGCTGGATATCGGCGGTGACAAAATCGGCTTGTATAAAGATATTCTTGGACGTGATTTCGGTGGCTCGAATCCGGCCATGGGTTTGCGCGGCGTGCGTTTGTTGTTGAGCCAGCCCGAGTGGCTGGAAATGCAAATAAGGGCGATGGTGCGTGCCAGCCGGGAAGGGCCGCTGGAGATTCTGATACCGATGGTCACAAATTGCGATGAGGTGATCCGGGTACGGGAAATGGTGGATGCCTGCTGTCGCAGCCTTGGAATTGCAGAGCATATCGGCGTGGGTACGATGATTGAGGTGCCGGCCGCTGTGATGATTGCCGATAAACTGGCTGAAGTGAGCGATTTCTTTTCCATCGGCACCAACGATCTGATGCAATATACACTGGCGGCGGATCGAACAGATGAGGATGTTGCCGCTATCTATACGGCGGAGCACCCTGCTATCGGCAAGCTGATCCGCAAGACGGTCAAGGCGGCTAAAAAAGCGGGGATTCCGGTAGCCGTATGTGGCGAGCTGGCTGCCAACCCGGCGTGGACGGAAAGCTTTCTGCGCATGGATATGGATGCATTGTCGATGAGCCTGAATCAGATTCTCGGTATTCGCCGGCAGCTAAGCAAATCCACTTACCATCCTTCTGCCTAAGCCGCCGGAACTGGTTTGCCCTGGGGCACAGGGATGCTTTCCGCTTGTTATGCGAATCCCTGCCCCTGTTTTACCCGTATAATATTTTGCCCATCGACGACAGACCGTTTACCCTTCGCGGCCGCAAGGTTGACGAGAGGTGATGACGATGCGCTATGACTGGACTGTGGAAGAAATCGAAGGGCTGTTCGAGCTACCCTTTAATGATCTGATGTTTCGAGCCCAGCAGGCCCACCGGGCGAATTTCGATGCCAATGAGGTTCAGCTCTCCACGTTGTTATCGATCAAGACCGGCGGCTGTCCCGAGGATTGCAAATATTGTCCGCAGTCCTCGCGCTACAATACCGACGTTGAATCCGAACTGTTGATGAAGAAAGAGGAAGTCATGCAGGCTGCCCGCATTGCCAGGGAGAAGGGCGCCTCGCGCTTCTGCATGGGTGCTGCATGGCGCGAACCCAAGGGCCGGGCCTTCGAGCTGGTGCTCGATATGATTCGCGAGGTGAAAGCCATGGATATGGAAGCCTGTGCGACGCTCGGTATGCTGACTGCCGAACAGGCGGCCAAACTGAAAGAGGCGGGGCTGGATTACTACAATCACAATCTGGATACCGACCCGGATTACTACAAAGAGATCATCTCGACCCGCAGCTACGAGGATCGCCTTGATACGCTGAAGAACGTGCGCGCCGAAGGCATGAGTGTGTGCTGCGGCGGCATCGTCGGCATGGGCGAAACGATGCACAATCGTGCCGGAATGGTGGCCCAGCTGGCGCGTATGAACCCGCATCCGGAATCCGTGCCGATCAATATGCTGGTCAAGGTGGAAGGTACGCCGATGCAGGAGCTGGACGATCTGGATCATTTCGAATTTATCCGCACCATTGCCGTGGCCCGCATTACCATGCCGGCCAGCCATGTACGTCTGTCAGCCGGGCGTGAGGTGATGAGTGAGGAGATGCAGGCCCTGTGTTTTCTCGCCGGCGCCAATTCCATCTTCTACGGCGAGAAGCTTCTCACCACGGGTAATCAGGATGCCGAAAACGATCAGGCACTGTTTAGGAAGCTAGGCATCCGTCCGGAAGAAAAGCCGACCCCGTCATCCCGACGTATGGTGAATGCTTAACGATTTAGCTCATGGCCGCGGCGATTTTCGCCGCGTCCGGGTAAAGCGCCTTGTTAGCTTTTTTTCTTGAGAATCAATTGGCATGCAAGCAGTAATCCATTGGTTTATTCCATTATGCGATATTACGGACTACTGTTTCACCTATGTATAAGAAATATGAGGACAATAATTCCTGCGATCGGGATTGTTAGCGAGAAAATAAGTGACGTGTAAGTTATGTCAAAAGGAAAGGGATTTAAAAAA
>CAZDJY010000106.1:0-4615 GCA_964505835.1 uncultured Zetaproteobacteria bacterium
CTGATTTTGTGAGCAAAGGCAAAACCGTGCTTTTGCCTTTGCGTACTGAAAAACTTCAAGGACGCAGTTTTTCAGACTTTCCCTAGTTATTTTAGCGCGGCAGTGTGGTCGACCCCATCAGGAATTCATCCACCGAGCGGGCACACTGGCGACCCTCCCGAATGGCCCAGACCACCAGCGACTGACCGCGACGCATATCACCGGCCGAGAATACCTTGTCCAGGCTGGTGCTGTAATCATCGGTATTGGCTGCCACATTACCACGTCCGTCTTTTTCCACGCCAAGCTCTTCCAGCATGCCTTGATGGACAGGATGGGTGAAGCCCATAGCCAGAGTGACCAGATCGGCGGGTAACTCGAATTCACTACCCTCGATTTCATGCAGTTTCCACTGTCCGTCTTCCTGCTTCCATTCGACACGCACGCACTCGATGGCTTTGACATGACCCTGTTCATCACCCATAAAACGTTTGGTTGAAACTTCCCAGTCCCTATCGCAACCTTCTTCCTGAGATGTCGATGTACGCAACTTCATCGGCCAGTTTGGCCATGTAGTCAGTATATCGGGATGTTCGTCCGGTTTGGGCAGAATCTCCAGTTGAGTCACCGATTTGGCGCCATGTCGATTGGATGTTCCAATACAGTCGGAGCCCGTATCGCCGCCGCCGATAACAATGACATGTTTATCCTTGGCCGAAATAAATTCTTCATCGGGGATATGATCACCCAGCACTCGCTTGGTATTCCTGGTCAGAAATTCGACGGCGAAATGAATGCCATCCAGTTCACGGCCCGGAACCTGAAGATCACGGGGATCTTCAGAGCCGCCGGTCAGGGCGACAGCATCAAAATCAGTGAGCAGGTCCTTGGCCGGAATATTGCCACCAATATGAGAATTGACCCGGAACTCCACACCTTCGGCACGCATCTGCGCCATGCGGCGGTCGATCACCTTCTTGTCGAATTTGAAGTTGGGGATCCCATAACGCATCAGGCCACCGATACGATCGTTCTTTTCAAACAGGACAACGTCATGGCCGACGCGCGCCAGTTGTTGAGCGCAGGCCATGCCGGCAGGGCCCGAGCCAACAATGGCAACGCGCTTGCCTGTTTTGTTCGCTGCTATCTGGGGCTTGATCCAATCTTCCTGCCAACCCTTTTCAACAATCGAAAGCTCGATATTTTTGATTGAAACCGCATCACCGATCAGATTGACCGTGCAGGCCTCCTCACACGGGGCCGGGCAGATTCGTCCGGTGAATTCCGGAAAATTATTGGTTGAATGCAAGACATCAAGCGCTTCCCGCCATTGGCCGCGATATACCGCATCATTCCAGTCGGGAATGATATTGTTGACAGGGCAGCCATTGTGGCAAAATGGAATGCCGCAATCCATGCAGCGCGCCCCCTGGGTAGCCATGTCTTTGGGCAACTGGGAGAACTCCTCGAAATGTGAAATGCGCTCGGCCACCGGCGCATATGTCAGGTTTTCGCGCGGAAATTCCTTGAATCCGGTTGGCTTACCCATGTGCGTGCTCCTTGGCTTCAATTTTATTTTCTGCTTCCATTTCCGTAAGGGCGCGGTGATATTCGACCGGCATGACCTTGACGAATTTCGGCAGGAATGCATCCCAGTTATCCAGGATGCTCTTGCCGACACTGGAGCCGGTGTAATGAACATGCCGCTGAATCAGGGTGCGTAGAATATTCTGGTCATCCTGGCTCAGGCCATGCTTGATGTTGACGCGGCCATGCATCTCGAGATCCGGCCCTTGATGGTCAAGCTCTTCCAGTGCGGCAGATTCGCTGGCTACCGGCTGCAGAGAAACCTGAGCCATGTTGCAGCAGCTTTCGAAGCTCTCGCTTTCATCGAGAACATAGGCAATGCCGCCGGACATACCAGCTGCAAAATTGCGTCCGGTTTCGCCGAGTACGACCACCGTGCCACCGGTCATATATTCGCAGCCATGGTCGCCTACGCCTTCTACGACTGCAACAGCGCCCGAGTTGCGCACGGCAAAACGTTCGCCTGCCACGCCGCGCAAATAGCATTCACCGTCAACAGCACCGAACAGAACCGTATTGCCGACAATGGTGTTCTTCTCCGGAACCAGTTTCGAGGATTCGGGCGGGAAGATAGCGATACGTCCCCCCGACAGGCCCTTGCCGACGTAATCATTGCCTTCGCCGGACAGTTCGATGGTAATGCCGCGAGCCAGCCATGCGCCGAGCGATTGTCCGGCAGTTCCCTTTGCCTTGATGGCAATGGTGTCTTCCGGCAGACCTGCGTTGCCAAAGCGCTTGGCAACCTCGCCGGAGAGCATGGTTCCGAAGCTGCGATCCACATTGCAGATCGGAGTTTCGATAACCACGGGCGTTTTGTTTTCGAGGGCAGGCTTGGCCTGCTCAATCAGTTTATTATCGATCAGTTTGTCCAGGCCATGATCCTGAGTTTCGCAATGTCGGATCGCCGTACCCTGCGGGTCAACCTGATGAAAGATGGGTGACAGATCGACGCCTTGAGATTTCCAGTGCTTGATAGCTTCGTTGGTATCAAGCATGTCAACGCGCCCGATCATTTCCTCGAATGTGCGGAAGCCAAGCTCGGCCATGAGTTCACGCGCATGTTCGGCCACATACATAAAGTAATTGACCACATCTTCGGGCTTGCCGACAAACTTCTTGCGTAGCTCAGGATCCTGCGTCGCTACGCCGACCGGGCAGGTGTTCAGATGGCATTTACGCATCATGATGCAGCCCTCTGCAACCAGTGCGATGGTGCCGAATGCGACCTCATCGGCACCCAGCAGGGCGGCAATCACCACATCGCGACCGGTACGAATCTGACCATCGGTTTGCACGGTTGTGCGCCCGCGCAGACGGTTAAGAACCAAGGTCTGCTGCGTTTCAGCCAGACCCAGTTCCCATGCTGTGCCAGCATGCTTGATGGATGTCAGCGGGGAAGCACCTGTGCCGCCGTCATGGCCGGCGATCACGACATGGTCCGCATGCGCTTTGACTACACCGGCAGCGACCGTACCGACTCCGATTTCCGATACCAGTTTGACACTGATATCAGCTTTCGGGTTGGTATTTTTCAAATCGAAGATCAGCTGCGCCAGATCCTCAATCGAGTAGATATCATGATGAGGAGGGGGCGAAATCAGGCCCACTCCGGGCGTTGAATGACGGACGCGGGCAATGCGCTGGTCCACCTTATGCCCAGGCAACTGGCCGCCTTCGCCGGGCTTGGCGCCCTGAGCCATCTTGATCTGAATCTGGTCAGCGTTGGCCAGATATTCCGTGGTTACACCGAAACGTCCGGAAGCCACCTGTTTGATCGCTGAGCGCATCGAATCACCATTTTCCAGCGGCTTGAAACGTTCCGGCTCTTCACCGCCTTCTCCGGTATTTGATTTGCCGCCCAGGCGATTCATGGCGATAGCCAGGGTGGAATGAGCCTCATGAGAGATGGAACCGAATGACATGGCGCCGGTTGCAAAACGTTTGACGATGGCCTCGACTGGTTCAACCTCGTCCAGCGGTATGGATGATCCTGCTTTGAATTTAAACAGACCACGCAGGGTTTTGAGTTTGCCCTGCTGATCATCAATCAGTCCGGCGAATTCCCTGAACATGCCATAATTATTCGTGCGTACGGCATGTTGGAGCTTGGAAATCGCTTCCGGACTCAGGGTATGCTCATCGCCACGCACGCGCCATGCGTATTCGCCGCCGACATCCAGTGCATTCTTGTAGATCATCACGCCGCGGTAGGCATCCAGATGGCGCTGGGCCGCCTCAGTCGCGATTTCATTCATGCCCGAACCCTCAATCTGGGTCGGAGTGCCGGTGAAATATTTCTTCACCAGGTCGGATGACAGGCCGACAGCCTCGAAGATTTGAGAGCCGCAATAGGACTGATAGGTTGAGATACCCATCTTGGACATCACCTTGAACAGCCCCTTACCGACAGCCTTCACATAGCGTTCGATGATATCCTTTGCGCTTAATTCATCGGGCAGCATGCCACGATGTTTCATGTCGAACAGGGTTTCGAATGCCAGATACGGATTGATCGCTTCAGCACCAAAGCCAGCCAGACAGGCAAAATGATGCACCTCGCGCGCCGAACCTGTTTCAACGACCAGACCTGTTTCGGTGCGCAGTCCTTCGCGAATCAGATGGTGATGCACGGCACTGGTAGCCAGTAATGCCGGAATGGCAATATGCGTCGCACTGATGGCGCGATCGGACAGAATGATAATATTGTAATGCTCACGCACGGCTTTCTCGGCCTGTTGACAGAGGTTCAGCAGTGCCTCTTCCATACCCGCAGCGCCCTGGTCTGTGGGGTAGCATGAGGAAAGGGAAATGGTGCGGAAACGTCCATCGGTGTACTGGTCGATATGGCGAATCTTTTCCAGATCCTCATTGCTTAGAACCGGTTGGTTAACCTCAAGCCGAAGTTGCGGCTCGACTTCATCCAGACCAAGCAGGTTCGGACGAGGACCGATGATGGAGGTCAGGCTCATGACCATTTCCTCGCGGATCGGATCGATCGGCGGATTGGTCACCTGGGCAAACAGTTGACGGAAATAATTATACAGCGGCT
>CAZDJY010000107.1:0-4583 GCA_964505835.1 uncultured Zetaproteobacteria bacterium
CCTGCCAGGAATGGCCTGCATGCCGAGATTGGCCTGCATACGAGTCAATCCTGTAGATATAGCCGGGATCTACACTCAACTCACGCACACTACCGGCCAGCGGACTGAGATCATGTGGCCGGTACAGCGCAGCTCCGTCCAGAAATAACGTCATCACACCAAGTCTTTGATTCTTATCGAAGACCGGCATGGCAAGCCGCAATACAGGCAACTTCATGCTGATCCCCGCCATCGCCTGATCGGCTACGCTGAGCGGAGAGATATAGGCCGACCCTTCGGGCAATGCGCTTGCGGCCATAAAACAGCTCGATCTGTTTCTGCTACTGAGGGCAGCGGCCGGCAATATCTTCAATCCATCGTCAATGTCATGGAAAAGGTGCAACGCCTCCTGCCCGCTGGCATCCAGCAGCCGAAACCCGGCTACGGCATTTTTAAAGGGTAAGAACGTTCGCGCCACCGCGGCAGCTGCCAGGTTATCGGGGGGATATTTCAGAAGCTTTATGATCGAATCGTGATGGGACAATGATATCAGCAGTGCCTGTGCCTGAATCAGGCGCTCTTCAAGGCGCAAAGCCGAGCCTTCCAGATGGTGGGTGAGCTCGGTGCCCAGCCGATCTTCAATATCGCGAACCTCAAGAGCCCAAATGCTGTAAATGCCCAGCCCCCACACCAGTGTGAAGCCAAGCCACAGCAGGGCCGCCTGTACATATAGATGCTTTCCCTTTTGCTCCGACTTGCTATCGGCAGATGTTGCCATGTTTATATTCACAACGGAGAACATAGCAGCCACTGCCCTCGCATGGCAATCCGGCCTGCCATGCATGGCCTGCAGGCATGCCCCATACATAATAAGATTCCCGTTTTATTGCGCAATCGTTAGAGTTCGCCGCCATCTACGCCCTACCGAGGATATCCACTCCATGTCGCATACGCCAAATTCACATCCGTCAAATTCACATACGCCAAACTCGCATTCGCTAAACGAGCTGCTAAGCGAACGTATTCTTATTCTCGATGGCGCCATGGGTACGATGATCCAGAAACACGGCCTTGAAGAGGCCGATTATCGTGGTGAACGCTTTGCCGACTGGGATTCAGAGCTAAAGGGTAATAACGACCTGTTAAGCCTTACCCAACCGCAGATCATCCGCGACATTCATATGGCCTATCTCGAAGCCGGCGCCGATATCCTCGAAACCAACACCTTCAACGCCAATGCCGCATCCATGGCCGACTATCATATGGAAGAGCTTGTCTACGAGCTTAACGTCGCAGGCGCCAGGCTGGCACGCGAAGCGGCCGATGCAGTCGCCACGGCCGACAAGCCGCGCTTTGTAGCAGGTGTTCTCGGACCCACATCCCGCACCTGCTCCATCTCTCCGGATGTGAACGACCCGGGCTTTCGCAACGTCCATTTCGATGAGTTGGTTGCCACCTACAGCGAGGCTACGCGCGGGCTGATGGACGGCGGTGCAGATATAATCCTGATTGAAACGGTGTTCGATACGCTCAATGCCAAGGCCGCCATCTTTGCAGTACAGAGCCACTTCGAGAAGATTGGCACATCGCTGCCGATCATGATCTCCGGCACCATCACCGATGCATCCGGACGCACGCTGTCCGGGCAGACAGCAACGGCATTCTACAACTCGCTGGCGCATGCCGAACCGATTTCCATCGGCCTGAACTGCGCTCTGGGCGCCGCCGAATTGCGTCAGTATATCGAAGAGCTTTCTGATGTTGCTGCTTGTGCAATCAATGCACATCCCAATGCCGGACTACCCAATGCATTCGGCGGCTATGATGAAACGCCGGAAGATATGGCTGCCGAGGTTAGTGAGTGGGCCAGGTCCGGATTTCTGAATATCATCGGCGGTTGCTGCGGCACCGGCCCCGAACATATTCGCGCCATGGCAAATGCCGTAGCCGGTATATCTCCCCGCCCGGCCCAGTCCCAACCGGTGAAATGCCGGCTGTCCGGTCTGGAGCCTCTGCTTATCGACAAGGATTCGCTGTTCGTCAATGTCGGCGAGCGTGCCAATGTCACCGGATCAGCGCGTTTCAAACGCCTTGTCATGGAGGGCGATTACGATACCGCGTTGGATATCTGCCGCGAGCAGGTTGAAAACGGAGCCCAGATCATCGATATCAACATGGATGAGGCGATGCTCGACGGCGAGAAAGCCATGGTCACGTTTCTCAACCTGATTGCCAGCGAGCCGGACATCTCGCGCGTGCCGATCATGCTCGACTCCTCAAAGTGGGCGATCATCGAAGCCGGCCTCAAATGCATTCAGGGAAAAGGCGTGGTCAACTCCATCTCGCTAAAAGAAGGCGAGGAAGCCTTCAAGGATCGTGCCCGCCTGATCCGGCGCTACGGGGCAGCCGCAGTGGTCATGGCCTTCGACGAGGAAGGCCAGGCCGATACCTTTGAGCGCAAGACCGGCATCTGTAAACGCTCGTATGATATCCTCACCGAACAATGCGGTTTCCCGCCCGAGGATATCATTTTCGATCCGAATATCTTCGCCATTGCCACCGGCATCGAAGAACACAATAACTACGCCGTGGACTTCATTCAGGCGACCGGCTGGATCAAGCAGAATCTCCCCTATGCCATGGTTTCCGGTGGCGTATCGAATGTTTCATTCTCGTTCCGGGGCAACAATCCTGTGCGCGAGGCCATTCACTCGGTATTCTTGTATCACGCCATCAAACAGGGCATGGATATGGGCATCGTCAATGCCGGCCAGCTGGCAGTGTACGACGATCTTCCCGAGGAATTGCGCCAGCGCGTTGAGGATGTCGTGCTGAACCAGCGCGATGATGCGACCGAGAGACTGCTCGATATCGCTGATGATTATCGCGGCGATGGTACACAGGCGAAAAAGGCCGATGATGAATGGCGCAAGCTGCCGGTTGCCAAGAGGCTCGAGCATGCACTGGTCAAGGGCATCGACACCTTTGTCAACGAGGACACCGAGGAAGCCCGCCAGCAGTTCAGCAAGCCGATCGAAGTGATTGAAGGGCCGTTGATGGATGGCATGAATGTCGTCGGCGATCTGTTCGGTGACGGCAAGATGTTCCTGCCTCAGGTGGTCAAATCCGCGCGTGTCATGAAGAAGGCCGTGGCCTATCTAATGCCGTATATCGAGCAAGAAAAAAAGGGCGGCGGATCATCCTCCAACGGCAAAGTGCTGATGGCTACCGTCAAGGGCGATGTGCATGACATCGGAAAAAATATCGTCGGCGTCGTGCTGCAATGCAACAATTTCGAGGTCATTGATCTCGGGGTCATGGTCCCTGCCACAACCATCCTTGAGGAGGCCAAAAAACACAATGTCGATATCATCGGCCTGTCAGGTCTGATTACCCCTTCGCTGGATGAAATGGTGCATATCGCAAAGGAAATGAAACGGCTGGATTTTGATAAGCCGATCATGCTCGGTGGCGCAACCACTTCCAAGGCGCACACGGCCGTCAAGATCGAGCCGGAATACGATGAACCGGTGATCTGGGTGAAGGATGCATCGCGTGCGGTGGGTGTGGCGCAGAATCTGATCTCCGAACTCAACCGCGCTGAATTCGTGCAGAAGACCCGCGAGGAATACAAGGGCGTGCGTGAACGCTATCTGGGCAGGCAGAGCGCCATCGAATGGCTCAGTCTGGAGACTGCCCGCGCCAATGCCACCGTATTGAATGCTGCCACGATTGCAACGGCTCCGGCAAACCCCGGCGTGCATGTGCTGAAAGATATTCCGCTAAGTGAGATCCGCGAATTCATTGACTGGTCGCCTTTTTTCTCAGCCTGGGAGCTCAATGGCGCATACCCGCGTATCCTTTCCGATCCACACAAGGGCAAGGAAGCGCAGAAGCTGTTCGACGAGGCTCAGAGCTGGCTGGATAAGATCATTGCCGAGGGCTGGTTCACCGCCCGCGCCGTGTTCGGACTGTTCGCCGCAGAGAGCACGAATGATGACAGCGTGATTGTGTATGCCGATGAATCGCGCAGCCGTGAAGCTACCCGCTTCCATTTCCTACGCCAGCAGCAGGACAAGAAGGACTCGCGCGCCAATCTGTGCCTGTCTGATTTTGTCTCGCAGGATGCAGCCGATCATATCGGCGGTTTCGCGGTCGGCATCTTCGGTGCGGAAGAACGCGCCAAAGCCTTTGAAGCAGACAACGACGACTATCATGCCATCATGATCAAGGTGCTGGCGGACAGGCTGGCAGAAGCGCTGGCCGAAATGCTGCACCATCAGGTGCGCACCAAGTACTGGGACTATGCGTCGGATGAAAGTCTTTCCAATGAAGACATGATCCACGAGAAGTATCAAGGCATCCGTCCGGCTGCCGGCTATCCTGCCTGTCCTGAGCACAGCGAGAAGCAAACCCTGTGGCAATTGTTGAATGTGGAAGACTCGATCGGCATGCAGCTTACAGAATCATTTGCCATGCTGCCGACTGCAGCGGTATCCGGTCTGTACTTTGCCAACCCTGAAGCGCAGTACTTCACCGTTGGCAAGATCAACCGCGAACAGGTTGAGGATTATGCAGCCCGCAAAGGCTGGAGTATCGAGGAA
>CAZDJY010000108.1:0-4570 GCA_964505835.1 uncultured Zetaproteobacteria bacterium
CTAACGCACTAGCCGTCGGCAAGCGGCGGCATTATGCGTCAAACGCTCCGATATTGCGAAGCCGTTGATCGCGATTCTTCAGTAAGGTATCCATCGGTGTGGCCAGCAGTTCCTTAAGCGATGCGTCCAGCACATCAGACATCAACTCGGCAGCGGCTTCAGGATTGCGATGCGCGCCCTCGCGGGGTTCGGGAATAATATCATCAATCAGGTTCAGCGCTTTCAGATCGCTTGCGGTCGGTTTCAGCGCCTCGGCCGCATCGGTTGCAAAGGCTCTGTCGCGCCAGAGAATCGCAGCACAACCTTCCGGCGAGATCACAGAATAGGTTGCAAACTGCTGCATGAACAAACGATCACCCACACCGATCGCCAGAGCACCGCCCGAACCGCCCTCGCCAATCACCGTACAGATCACCGGCACCTTCAATGCCGCCAACTCCTGCAGATTCCGGGCAATCGCTTCACTCTGGCCCCGCTCCTCGGCATCAATGCCCGGCCATGCGCCAGCCGTATCAATAAAGGTCAGCACCGGCACCTCGAAACGCTCGGCCAGCTTGAACAGGCGTAGCGCCTTGCGATAGCCCTCGGGCCTCGGCATGCCAAAGTTTCGCCGTAGTTTTTCCTTGGTGTCGCGGCCCTTCTGATGTCCGACAATCATCACCTCATGGCCGCGAAAATGGGCCAGCCCGCCGACGATAGCACCGTCATCGGCCAGTGCCCGATCCCCATGCATCTCCTGAAAATCGTCAAACATCAAAGGGATATAATCCAGAATATACGGGCGATCGGGATGGCGGGACATCTGACAGATCTGCGCCCGGGTCGCCTTGCTGTAAATCTGCTCGATCAGTTTATCGCGCTTGCTGCTCAGGCGTTCCACTTCTTCAGCGATATTTACGCCGGAGTCTTTACCCATGCCCGAAAGATCCTCGATCTTGGAGGTCAGTTCGGCAATCGGACGTTCGAATTCAAGATAGCTGTAAGCCATGATATCTCCGTTTTACTTTCACGCTTTCGCGTTTCAACGCGGCGAACCGCGGCGAACCTGTTGCTTCCGTGGCGGCTGCCATGGTCGACAATGGATGCGTACCGCGTCCTGACCGAATCGTGCATCCAGCTGCACCTTCACACTTTCATTCCAGGCGATGCACGGGCCGGTCACCAGATGCGCAATACTAGCGTCTGGCAGCCGCACATGGAATGCAAGGCGTGCTTTGCCGCCCTGAGCCATGGATTTCAGACGCGCCAGCGTCATTTCATCCCAGGCAATACTGGCAGCGGAGATATCGATCTCGTCCACCAATTCATTCAACATCGGTTCCAGTGGGGCAATGGCTTCGGCAATCAGCACCGGTTCATCCTTGGATCGATCCACGCGTGCAGCCACCAACAACGGCACATCGGCATGCAGATGCTCGGCCGCAGCTTCGTAAATCTTGGCGAAACAGACCATTTCGGCCTGCCCGTGCAAATCCTCGACCTGCACGAAAGCCATCGTACCACGCCCTCCGTGATAGGGCCGCAAGCCGGCAATGCCCACCGGGACAACCACCTGCGCACCGTCCTGTAACTCATCCAGACGTCCGAGATGACAATCGCCGAGATCGCTGGCGCGCGACAAAAACTGCTCCAACGGATGGCCGGTCAGATAGAATCCCAGCACCTCGCGCTCGGCCTGCAATAACTCACCTGCATTCCACGGCGCCAAATCCTGTGCCGCCGCATTGGCAGGCTCGGGCTCAGCCACGTCGAACAAGGCCGACTGCTGTGAGGTAAACTCGCGGCGCTTGCGCTGGAACTGTTCCAGCGTCTCGCTCAGTGTTTCAAGGGCGGCACGCGCATTGGGCAGCATCTCCTGCATCGCACCGGCCTTAATCAGAGCCTCCACAATTCGCTTATTCAGGGTTCGAGGCGGCACCCTGAGCACCATATCCTCAAGGCTGGCAAAGGGCTCATTCGCCGTCCTTTCCTTCACCACCGCGCGGATAGCCGCCTCACCCACGCCTTTGACTGCCCCGAGCCCGAAACGAATCGCATCGCCCTCAGGCCTGAATTCCCAATCCGAGGCATTGATATCCGGGCGCAGCATCTCGATTTCCATATTACGGCAATCGGTCGTTAGAGCGGAGATTTTGTCGCTGTTGCCCATATCGCACGACATCGTTGCCGCCATGAAAGCCTGTGGAAAATGGGTTTTCAGATAGGCCGTCTGATAGGAAATCAGGGCATAGGCGGCCGAATGCGATTTGTTGAAGCCATAACCGGCGAACTTTTCCATCAAATCGAAGATCTGCTCGGCGCGATCGGCCGGCACCTTGTTCTTTTCCGCACCCTGCATAAAGATCTTGCGCTGTTTGGCCATTTCCTCGGGTTTCTTCTTACCCATGGCGCGACGCAACATATCGGCCTGACCGAGCGTATAACCGGCCAGCACCTGAGCAATCTGCATCACCTGCTCCTGATACAGGATCACGCCATTGGTTTCCTGCAGAAGGGGCTTCAACTGCGGCATCAGGTAAACGATCTCCTGACGGCCGTGCTTGCACTCGATAAAGGTATCCACCATGCCCGATTCCAGCGGCCCGGGCCGGTACAGTGCTACCAGCGCGATGATATCCTCGAAACAGTCCGGTTTCAGCCGGGTCAAGAGATCACGCATACCCTGCGATTCCACCTGGAACACCGCCCCGGTCTGGCCGCGCTGCATCAACTTGAAGGTCGGCTCGTCATGCATCGGGATGGTGTTGATATCGAAGCCTTTGGCCTCATCGCGCGTGTCATACTGTTGGATGAACTTGCAGGCAAGATCGATCACCGTCAGCGTTTTCAGGCCGAGAAAGTCGAATTTAATCAGACCTGTGCGCTCGACATGGGCCATGTCCCATTGCACGACCTTGCCTTCTTCGCCGGTCACCTTGAACAGCGGTGCCGTCTCCACCAGATCCTCGCGGCCAATAATCACGCCCGCTGCATGCTTGCCGGCATTGCGATGCCGACCTTCCAGTCGCCGGGCCAGCTCGAACAAACGCGCCACCTCGCTATCCTCATCAACCATCCGGGCCAGTTTCGGCTCCTCGACCAGCGCCTTCTCCAGGGTCATCTTCAAATCATTGGGGATCAGCTTGGCAATGCTGTTGACCTTGGCTAAATCCATGCCCAGCACGCGGCCGACATCGCGCACCACGGCCTTGGCCTTCATCGAACCGAAGGTGATAATCTGCGATACCCGATCATCACCGTATTTGTCGGTCACATAGCGGATCACTTCCTCACGCCGACTCATACAGAAATCAATATCGAAATCGGGCATCGATACACGTTCGGGATTAAGGAAGCGCTCGAACAGCAGGCCGTATTTGATCGGATCGAGATCGGTGATCTTCAGGCAATAGGCGACCAGGGAACCGGCACCCGAGCCACGCCCCGGCCCCACCGGAATCCCCTGTTGCTTGGCCCACAGAATGAAGTCGGATACGATCAGGAAGTAACCGGGAAAGCCCATCTCCTCGATGATATTCAGCTCGAATTCGAGGCGTTCGTCGTAAGCGCTGCGCTCGGCGTCCGGGCAGCCGTGCAGGATCGTTTGCCAGCGGCCATCCAGACCCTCGCGGGCCTGCTGACGCATAAAGGTTTTGATGTCGGTATCGTCCGGCGTTTGAAAATCGGGCAACTGATAATTGCCGAATTGCAGATCCACATTGCAGCGGTTGGCGATATGGATGGTGTTTTCCAGCGCCTCGGGAATATCGGCGAACATCTCGCGCATTTCGGCGTAAGCTTTGAGATAATATTCAGGGGTAAAATTACCCGACACATCGTCGTTCAGGGTGCGATTCTGTTGCAGCGCGAGCACCGCCTCAAAGGCTTGAAAGTCCTCGCGTTCAAGGAAATGTGCGTTATTGGAAGCGACCAGCGGAATATCCAGCTCATGCGCCAGACTGATCGCCTGCCGATTAATCTCCTCCTGCCCGGCAAAGCCGTGGCGTTGCAGCTCAATGAAGAAGCAATGTTCATGAAACATCGACTTGTAATTCAAAGCCGCATTCCGGGCCGCCTGAGCATCGCCGCGCTGCAGAGCCTGTTCGATCTCGCCGTTCCAGCCCGAGGACAGTGCAATCAGGCCCTCGCTGTGTTCGGCCAGCAGTTTTTTGTCGATGCGCGGCTTGTAATAGAAGCCTTCCAGATAACTGATGGAGATGAGTTTCAGCAGATTCTGCCAACCGTGATTATTGCGAGCCAGCAGCACAATCTGGGCAAAGCGAGGGCCGCGCGGCCCTTCGGATACGCGCTTGCCGATATCCTCGCACACATACATCTCGCAGCCCATGATCGGCTTGATGCCCATGCGCATAGCCTTGGTATAAAACTCGATGGCGCCGAACAGATTGCCGTAATCGGTCAATGCCACGGCCGGCTGTCTGAGCTCGGCCACCTTGTCGAGCATGCCGCTGATCGGCGTGGTCGCCGCCAACAGCGAAAAATCCGAGTGGGTATGCAGGTGGGCGAACGGGGCGAAACGCATGCCGTGAGCATAGCCTCTGATGCAGCAGCTTGCATCCCCGAAACCGAA
>CAZDJY010000109.1:0-1463 GCA_964505835.1 uncultured Zetaproteobacteria bacterium
TTTTCCTGCATCAGTACCGGCGTAGCCACACCCAGATCCTGCAATTGCTGCCATAGTTTCTCGGCCTCGCGCTTGGGGCGCGGCGGAAAACTGAACCGGTACACCGGGATGGTGACCGTGCGCCGCTCGTAGCGGTAGGGCTTGCCGATGCGCTTGAGCCGGTTCTGAATCTGCTCGGCGTATTCGGTCAGATAAAAGCGCCCCAGGCCGACCATATAAATATCCTTGTTGACCTCGATATTGGCCTTGATGACCGTGGCCTCGATATTCTTCTTGCCCCATTGTTTTCTGGCGGCTTCCGCTGCCTTTGCCGTGGCAAACAGGGATGCATCATCGAAGGCATGCATGATCACCGGTTCCCGGCGCTTGAGCTTGATCGGTTTCAGCCCCGATTCCTTCAGGCGTGCTTCCAGGGTTTTGACCGCAGCGCGCCAGACGATGCGTCGGGTAACCACGCGCCACAGACGCGGTGCGGGTGGCTGCACGCGAACGGGTTCGCTGTTCTTTTCCGATGTGCTGCTGGTTTTATGAGGTCTGGGAGCTGCCGGCTTGACGGCAGGCGGCTCGGGCAGGGTGGCAAGCACGACATCCGGTTCCGGCGCAGGGGCAGGGGAATGCCAGACAAACCAGGCCATGGCAGCCAGCACCACGAGGGTCAGGGCCTGGCCGAGTCGTTGCACTAGAAATGACGCTCGGCCAGCAATAACAGGCCGTTCAGAGTCAGGTGCGGCTGATGATGATCGATGGCGGGAATATCCTCGATCAGCAGCGGAACGAGCCCTCCGGTGGCGATCGTCGGAGCCTCAGCATAGCCGGGTTCGGCGCGCAATCGGTCGATCAGTCCGGCAATGCCATCGACGGCCGACCAGTAACTGCCGGCCTGCATGCTGCTGGCCGTATCGCGGCCGATCAGCGATTCAGGGCGCTCCAGTGAAACCTCGGGTAATTTGGCGGCCCGGCGGCACAATGCCTCCAGCGACACCTCGATGCCGGGAAGAATCAGGCCGCCGGCATAGCGGCCGGCAGGCGAGACGATGTCGAAGGTGGTGGCGGTGCCGCAATCGAGCACAATCACCGGCGCACCGAATTGTTCGCGTGCTGCGATGGCATTGACAATGCGATCCGCACCAACCTCGCGTGGATTTTTGTAATCGACCGCCATACCGGTTTTGACATCGGCACTGCCGACAAAAGCGGGAGTCCGGCCGCAGACGCGTTCGCAGGCGGCCGCCAGCGGAGCATCCAGATGCGGTACGACACTGGCGGCAAGGATGCCGTCGATATCATCGGCCGCATGGCCGGATTGCCTGAACATGCCGTGCAACTGCCAGGCCAGTTCATCGGGGGTCAGCTGGCGCTCGCTGGACAAGCGCCAGTGGGCCAGCAGCTGGCGGCCCCGATACAGGCCGAAGACCATCTGCGTGTTGCCGATATCGGCGAGCAGCAGCTTATTTTGCTGCACC
>CAZDJY010000109.1:1563-4529 GCA_964505835.1 uncultured Zetaproteobacteria bacterium
TGCTATATGTTTATTCGCTGCTTTGCTCACATCAGCTCCAGATCGCCGGCTATGATGCGCCTCAAACCGTTTGCTGTCTGCAGTAGCAGCGCGCCATCCGCATCCAGTGCCGAGGCGATGCCTTCAATATAGTCGTTGCCGTCGTGCACACGCACCTTTTGTCCCGAGGCCGCATGCGCCTGCCACCAGGCCTGATGCACCGGCTCAAAGCCCTGCTCCAGATAGCGGTGATACCATTCATCCAGCGCATTGAGTATCGCTGCCGCCAGCTCAAGGCGCGAGAAAGGAGCACTGCTGATGCTGGCCAGATCGGTGGCAGCGAGTGTGTTGCCTGATGTTTCTATTGATGCTTCCACTGATGTATCCATATTCCCGATCTTTGACTGCCGAATATCCTCCGGCCAGCCATCGGCCGGGGCATAAAGATTGACACCGAAGCCGAGCACCACCGCATGCACACGACCGGGTTCGGCGCGCATTTCGGTCAGGATGCCGGCCAGCTTGGCACCATGATACAGAAGATCATTCGGCCATTTAATGCGCAGATCCGGGGCATGGGTCGACAGGGCTTCATGCAGAGCTACGGCCGTCAGCAATGAAAGCTGGGGCACCTTCTCCGGCGGCAGAGCCGGGCGCAACAATACCGAGCAAGCCAGCGCTTCGGGGAGCGTGTGCCATGTGCGCCCGAGGCGTCCGCGCCCCTGGCTTTGCCGTTTGGCAAAGATCACCAGTCCTTCGTCTGCGCCCTGTTCGGCGGCCAGCATGGCCTGCCGGTTGGTCGAATCGGTTTCATCGAGGATGCGGATCTCGCGGCCGATCAGCTTGCCCTGAAGGCGGGTCTGCAGGGTACCGGGGCTGAATACCTCGGCATTGAGCACATAGCCGCGCCCGGCTTTGGCGACAATATCAGCCCCCTGCCGGCGCAGATTCTGGATATGTTTCCAGACCCCGGCGCGGGAGAGTTGCAGTTCGCCGGCCAGCACATCGCCGGATACCGGCTCGGAACTGCTGCTCAGGCGGCTGAGGATATGTTCGCGGGCCGCATGCATATTCAGGCTTCGACCGTCTCGACCAGCATTGACAGGTCGAGCGCCGGAGCGGAGTGGGTGATTGCGCCGATAGCGATGCGATCCACCCCCGTTTCGGCGTAACTGCGGGCATTGGCCAGCGTAATATTGCCGCTGGCTTCAAGCAGGATGGAGGTCGGCACCAGGGCGCGCGCCTCACACACCTGTGCCGGGCTCATATTATCGAGCAGGATAATATCCGGACAAACAGCGATGGCCTCGCGTACCTCATCCAGCGTTTCGCATTCCACTTCGACCCAGGCATTGAGGTTTGATTCGGATTGCAGCTTGAAGCAGGCATTGACGGCATCGGTAATCGATCCGCTTCCCTTGATATGATTTTCCTTGATCAGCATGCCGCTGCAGAGATCCATGCGATGGTTGACGCCGCCACCGTGTATCACGGCCTGTTTCTCCAGAGCGCGCATGCCGGGCGTCGTTTTACGGGTATCGGCAATGCGGCAGTTCAGGCCCTCGATGGCTGCGACAAAATGCTGTGTGGCTGTGGCAATGCCGGATAGATGTTGCAGGAAATTAAGCGCCGTGCGTTCAGCGGCCAGCAGCGAGGCCAGCGGCCCGGAAAGCTCGGCTACAACATGCCCCTGCGTAAGCGCCTCGCCGTCCTGAGCCTGCCAGTTGCAGTCAATGCGGGCGTCGAGCTGAGCAAACACCTCATCGGCCACCGATACGCCGGACAGGATGCCCACGGCTTTGGCAGTGATGCGGGCATGCCCCTCAGTGCCAGCCGGGATGGTCGCTTCAGCAGTTAAATCCTGCCCTGCGGCATCCTCGGCCAACGCCATATCAATCAACCGGCTTTGCATGCTGGTCGGCTCATCCAGTGGCCGGGTCGGATCTTCACAATGATTCATGTGGGCAAGTGTAGAAGAATGCCGCCGCCGTTGCAGCTGTTGCAAACTTGTCACTGTGGTATGCCTGCGGCACGCATTCGGGTTTGGCGGTTACAGCAGCCACATGGTCAGGCCCATGCTCAGCATGGCGGCCGGCAGATGCCATTCGCCGGGGATAATGGCGCGCGTGGCCGAGCCGATCATGGCGGCGATCAGGGTGGCGATGAACAGCGGCTGCCACGGGGTGCCGTGATATACATGCAGAGCCCAGCAGAGCAATGCCGCGGCAAGCAGGATGAAGGCGATATGCCCGGCCAGTGTTTGCTCGGGGTGAGCCGGGAAACCAAGCTTGAGATGGCCGATGCGATCCAGCCAGAACGCGACCGGCATGGCCAGACACAGGGTCAGGGCCAGGCCGAAGCCGAATTCCGGAATGGACTGGAACCACAGGCCGGCGACCGCCAGAGCCAGAGAAAAATGCAATAATGGCAACAGGTTGCCGGTATTCTCGAATGTCGGATCGTCGGTGGTTGGTGTCCAGGCCGCCCTTAAATGTTGCCAGAACGGCCGGGGCAGGAAACGGGCGATGCCGGTAAGGGCGACAAAAGCAGCCCAGCCGAGCCACAGCCAGCGGCCATCGACATACACCGGCCACATCAACACCCAGATGGCCAGTATCGGCGGCAGGGCATGTTGAATACTGCTGCCCGGTATGCCGCGCCGCCTGAGCATGACTGAAAACCATGCCAGCTGCGCCAGTCCGAGGAGCAACAGAATACTGAATATGATGTCGGAATAGGCAGCGAGTGCGGACATGCGGACAGGCTAGCCGTATAAGTCCTTTGCCGAAAGGCGGGGTCTTCGGTTAGGATTTGATTTAAGGAAGGTACATAATCAGGCAACTTATGCGCATAATTTTGGCAGGCCGTCCATGGCCTGCACGGATGCTCTGACTTTTTCAGAGCATCCTTCATAGCGGATAGACAGCTTACCAATCAATGGAGGAGAGGGTATGACCCAGGATGAGATGAAGAAGAAGGTCGCCGAA
>CAZDJY010000110.1:0-4486 GCA_964505835.1 uncultured Zetaproteobacteria bacterium
TTCTCGCTACAGTTGCCTAAGTCCGACAGACTCCTAGACTGGCGGCATGACATTTCTGACTAAGCCGACGCGCACGCGTATCAAGGTTTGCGGCATCACCCGACTTGAGGATGCCCTCGCGGCTTCGCGTCTGGGCGTCGATGCTGTCGGCTTCGTGTTTTATCCCAAATCACCACGCTATATTGAGCCGATGCGGGCTACTGCCATCATTCGGGAATTGCCGCCGTTTGTTTCTGCAGTCGGCCTTTTCGTCAATCCGACTCAGCAGGAGATCAACCAGGTGCTGGGAACCTGTCCGATTGGCGTTGTGCAGTTGCATGGCGACGAAACTCCGGAATTTTGTCAGGCGCAGCCCAGGCGGGTCATCAAAGCCGTACCTGTACGCACTGCCGATGATCTGAAAAAAGCAGGCCACTATGACTGCCCGATATTGCTCGATGCATTGGCACCGGCCGGCGTCTATGGCGGCACCGGCGAAACCTTCGACTGGTCCCTGCTGAAAGGCTTCACCCACGACTACCCGTTGACCCTTGCTGGGGGCCTGAATATCGACAATGTGCAGGATGCGCTGAGCGTAAGACAGTGGTTTGCACTGGATGTGTCCTCGGGCGTGGAGCAAGCGCCGGGCATCAAGGATGGCGATAAAATGCAGGCCTTTGTCGATGCCGTCAATGCGGCACAGTCCGACACCCTCAACGATTAAACCCAAGGAGTTTCTGTGAGCACTTCCGACGCGGACGATATGCATCTGCATTCCGATATGCATTACAAATTGAACATCGAGCATGCCCCAGATGCTGGCGGACACTTCGGTCGCTTTGGAGGGCGTTTTGCAGCCGAAACGCTGATGCGCCCGCTGAAAGAGATCGAGAATGCTTTTTTTGATGCCTGGGCTGACCCCGCCTTCCAGGCCGAGCGCTTCGATCTGTTAAAGAACTACGTTGGCCGGCCCAGCCCTCTATATCATGCCAAACGCCTATCCAGGGAGAATGGCGGCGCACAGATCTACCTGAAACGCGAAGACCTTAATCACACTGGCGCACACAAGATCAACAACACCATCGGTCAGGGGTTGCTTGCCCGTCGCATGGGCAAAAAGAAGGTTCTGGCCGAAACCGGCGCCGGCCAGCATGGCGTGGCCACGGCCACTGTCGCGGCCCTGTTCGGCATGCACTGTGATATTTACATGGGCCGCGAGGATGTCGAACGCCAGATGCCAAACGTACTGCGCATGCGACTGCTCGGCGCCAATGTCATCCCCGTCGATTCAGGTACTGCAACCTTGAAGGATGCGGTCAACGAGGCGCTGCGCAACTGGGTCGCCTCCTGTGAGGATACCTTCTACATCTTCGGAACGGCCGCAGGACCGCACCCGTTCCCGCTGATGGTGCGTCAGTTCCATACGGTCATCGGCCAGGAGGCGCGCGCCCAGATGCTTGAGCAGACCGGACGGCTGCCGGATGTGGCCGTGGCCTGTGTCGGCGGTGGCTCCAATGCCATGGGTATGCTGCATCCGTTCCGCGACGACAAGGTCAAGCTGGTTGCCGTCGAGGCAGCTGGCCATGGCCTGAAATCGGGCGAACATGCCGCCTCGCTGGCGGCCGGAAAACCGGGTATCCTGCATGGTAACCTGACCTATCTTCTGGAGGATATCGAAGGCCAGATTCAGGGAACGCACAGTATCTCGGCAGGGCTGGATTATCCCGGTGTCGGTCCGGAACTGGCACAGATGCTTGAAGACAAACGTCTGACGCTGGATGCAGCAACCGATGATGAGGCGCTGGAGGCGCTGCAGCTTATGACCCGCAGCGAAGGCATTATCCCGGCGCTGGAATCGAGCCATGCACTGGCCGCCGGCCTGCGCATCGCGGCTGGCATGTCCAATGATGAGATCGTGGTTATCAATCTTTCAGGCCGTGGTGACAAGGATATGAACAGCGTATTCAAATATCTCGGCTGGGTGGAGAACGCATCATGAACAAGGCCAATATCCGTTCGCCCCGACTACGCAGGGTGTTTGAGCAATGCCGGCAGGACGGGCGCAGCGCCCTGATCGGCTATCTGACCGCCGGTGACCCGGATCGTGAAACCAGCCTTGAGCTATTGCAGGCTCTGGCGGCCCAAACCGACATTCTGGAGATCGGCATGCCGTTCTCCGACCCCATGGCCGACGGCCCTGTCATTCAAGCCGCCAGCGAACGCGCTTTGGCTGCCGGAGCCCACATCGATGACGTATTTACCCTGACCCAAGCTGTACGCGACGCCTATCCCGATCTGGCTATCGTGTTGATGGGTTATGCCAATACCCCGTACGCCATGGGCTTTGATGCGTTTGCCGACAAGGCTCAAGCCAGCGGTGCAGACGGGGCATTGCTCGTCGACATCCCGCCCGAGGAAGGTGGTGTCTGTGATGATGCGCTGGAAAGCCATGGGCTGGATCGCATCCTGCTGTTATCCCCGACCTCGCCGGATGAACGGATTCGCCTGGCCTGTGAAAAAGGCAGTGGCTTTATTTATTATGTGTCGTTGACCGGTATCACCGGTGCCGACATGGGCGATATGCAAGAGATTCGCAACAAGGTCGAGCACATCAAAGAGCTCGGCATGCTGCCGGTGTGCGTCGGTTTCGGCATCAAAACCGCTGCTCAGGCAGCCGAGGTGGCAGCCTTTTCCGATGGCATCGTGGTCGGAAGCCATTTTGTGTCCCGGATCGCCAGTAGTGACAATGCTTGTGAGATGCGCGATTCCGTGTCATCCTCTGCTAAAGAAATGCGGCAAGCAGTCGCCGCAGCCACTTAAAACAGGGGAGGCGTGGTTGAAGATCAAGGTTCTGGGTTGCTACGGTGGGCAGTTGCTTGGCTTCCACCTGACCTCGTTTCTGGTTAATGATTCGATCCTGCTCGATGCAGGATCCCCCACAGAAGCCTTGTCCCTGGAAGAACAGCATGGTGTGCGTCACATCTGCCTGTCGCACACCCATCTCGATCACATCAAGGACATTGCCTTTCTGGCCGACAATCGCTCGCTCAAACGACTGGGCGGCGCCAAGGAAAACCGCTGCATTACCATTCATAGCCTGCCGGAAAACCTGGAAACGCTGAAAACGCATTTTCTCAACGATACAATCTGGCCAGATTTTACTGCCATCCCGACGGCCGATGATCCGATCCTGAAACTCAGCCCCATCAACTCGGAAGTAAGCTTCGAAATTGACGGCGTAAACATCACTCCGATCATGGTTAACCACCCTGTGCCATGCACGGGCTTCCTGCTCGATCAGGACGGTATGCAATTCATATATACAGCCGATACCGGGGCGACCGATCGCATCTGGGAGATCGCCAATGCCCAGCCCAATCTGCAGGGTATCATCATGGACTGCTCCTTCCCCAATGCCTATCAGCATCTGGCCGATATAAGCGGACACCTGACACCCAATGGCATGATCAAGGAACTGGAGAAATTCGACAAGCTGAGTAATGTTCCGATCTATCTGTACCACATGAAACCTGAAAGCCTGAATGTGATGACAGCCGAGGTGGAAAAGCTGAAACCACCGCATCTGCGTATGCTAACGCAGGTGGATGAACTTCTATTCTGATACTGGATATACAATGAGCTGGTTTACCCGTCTGATCGAAAGCCCCAAGAATATTCTCAAATCGAGCGACTCCGGCACACCTGAAGGCCTGTGGGTGAAATGCCCGAACTGCTGTGAGGCTTTATATAATAAGGAGTTGCTGCGCAGCTTCATGGTCTGTTCCAAATGTGACCATCATCTGCGCATGAATGCAGCTCAGCGGGCCGAATTGCTGTTTGATGCTGACAGCTTTGAGGAACTGGATCGTTCACTCCGCTCGCAGGATCCGATTGAATTCAAGGATAAGAAGCGCTACAAGGATCGCACCCGTGAAGCCACCAAGAAGGCCGGTGCAGAGGATTCGGTGCGCAATTATCTTGGTGATATCCACGGTCGTACGGTATCCACGTCGATTTTCGAGTTCGCCTATATGGGCGGCAGCATGGGTTCGGTCGCCGGTGAAAAAATCGTATTGGGCATGGAGCGCGCTCTTGAACGCAGCTGCCCATATCTGCTGGTCACCGCATCCGGCGGCGCCCGTATGCAGGAAGGCGTACTCAGCCTGATGCAGATGGCCAAAACATCCGCCTCGGTGAACAAGCTTAATGAGGCCAAACTGCCTTTCATTTGCCTGCTCACCGATCCGACCATGGGCGGCGTTTCCGCATCGGTGGCCTGGCTGGGCGATGTCATTATCGCTGAGCCCAATGCCCTGATCGGCTTTGCCGGCCCACGCGTCATTCAGGAAACCGTAGGCCAGAAGCTGCCTGAAGGGTTTCAGCGCTCCGAGTTCCTGCTGGAGCATGGCCTGATTGATACGGTGGTCGATCGGCGCGAACTCAGCGCTTACCTTGCTACGCTGCTTTCGCATCTGACCCACCGCCCCTACCGCCAAGCAAGCAACTA
>CAZDJY010000111.1:0-4452 GCA_964505835.1 uncultured Zetaproteobacteria bacterium
CCTTGATTAGCCTCATTTGGGACAGCAGCGACAACACCTAAATTAGTGTGAACAGTCCCTAGTCATTGGACTCGCCGGCATACGCAATGCCAGTCAAATCGGCGATGTCGCGTTTCCAGGTCGTCAGGTCATGGCTATTGAAATCGCTGAGTGATGTATGGCCACAGGCGCGGGCCAACACACTCATCAAATCGACGGAAGCATTGAGGAATCTGGCCAGACGTTCAGCAGCGATGTCGACGGGTAAGCGGCTGCGCAAATCTTCACGCTGGGTGGCAATGCCGACAGGGCAATTGTTGGTATGGCAGGCGCGCATAGCCAGACAACCGATCGCCTGGATGGCGCTGTTGGCGATGGCGATACCGTCGGCGCCAAGGGCCAGAGCCTTGGCAAAATCGGCTGGTGTCCTGAGGCCACCAGTGACGATCAGGGTGATGTCCGAGTGGCCTGTCTTATCCAGATGTCGCCTGGCCCGGGCCAGCGCCGGGAGGGTCGGCACAGAGATATGATCGCGGAAGATCAGAGGAGCTGAACCCGTACCACCACCACGGCCGTCCAGAATGATATAATCGACCCCGATGGCAATGGCCGCATCGATGTCGGCTTCGATATGCTGGGCTGAGAGTTTGTATCCAATGGGAATGCCCCCGGTATGGGCGCGCACCTGCTCGGCAAAGTCGCGATAATCTTCCAGCGAGTTCCATTCCGGAAAGCGTGCCGGTGAGATGGCAGGCTCGCCCTCTTTCAGGTGACGAACCTCGGCTATTTTTCCTTGTACTTTTGCGCCGGGCAGGTGGCCACCCGTACCTGTTTTAGCTCCTTGTCCACCTTTGAAGTGAAAGGCTTGCACCTTATCCAGCTTATCCATCGAGAAACCGAATCGGGCACTGGCCAGTTCATAAAAATAACGGCAGTTGGAGGTCTGCTCCTCCGGCAACATGCCTCCTTCACCCGAGCATATCCCTGTACCGGCCAGTTCTGCACCCCTGGCCAATGCGACTTTGGCTTCCTCGGATAAGGCGCCAAAGCTCATATCCGACACAAAGATCGGCATGGACAATTGCAGCGGTTTTCTGGCTCTTGGACCGATGACCAGCTGACTCTCCACCGGCACATCGTCCAACTGCGGCAGTGTGGCCAGTTGTGCTGTGACAAACTGAAGATCATCCCACATGGGTAATTGATTGCGCGGCATGCCCATTGCGGCGGCAGGGCCGTGTTCGCCGGTTTTCGACAGGCCGAAGGATGCCAGATGACGGATGAAGCCGGTGTGCGGCTCTTCATCAATCGGGTGCGTATCCTGAAATGTTCCCTGATAGCTGTCTCGATAGAAAGGCTGCGGGTTTTCTTTTTCCCATTCGGCGATTTCACCCGGGTCCACCATGACCCTGCCTGCATCAATCCAATGCCTGAATTTATGCAGGCGCTCGTGGTTATTGTATTCTGAGATGCCGGTATCGAGACGGTAGTCCCAGTTATGCACGCCACAGATCAGGTTGGCACCGGACACATGGCCGTCGCTCATCAACGCTCCACGGTGGGCGCAGCGACCGTACAAAACACTGATCTGATCATCAAAGCGGACAATGACCAGATCGACATTCCCGACCAGCGCGTAGGCCGGTTGACGATCCTCTAATGCATCGAGCTTGGCGATTTCAATTCCTGTCATGTTTCCCTCCCGCGGATGTTATGTGAAGACTTTCCCAAGTGTAGACGATCAGGGATGGCCTCAATTACAGCAGACTACCCTGCCGGGGAAATTTCCAGCACCAGTTTGCCCGCCATGCCGCCGGCTTCGATGCGCCGATGCGCTTCAACTGCTTTCTTCAGCGGCAGAACATCGGATACAAAGACGGACAGCTTGCGCTCATCGAAGAACTGGGCGCATTGCTCAAGAATGGCCGCCTGATGCTCGGCCGCACCCTCCGGGTTCAGTAGCATAGGCGTCAGCATGAGCTCTTGAGAAATCCTGATATTGCGCATTCGAATGGATTTCCAGTCTGCATCATCGGGCACCTGCAGGATACTGACCAGATCACCGTATACCTTCACGGCCGGAACAAGCTGATTGAATGCATCACCGCCCACCGTGTCGAAAGCGATATCGACTCCTTGTCCCTCAGTCCAGTCCAGCAGCGCTTGGCCGACATCATCGTGATGGTAGTTGATTGCCAGTGATGCGCCGAGCTCGCGAACCAGCTCAGCCTTTTCAGGCGTGCTGACCGAAGTTGCCACCTCACACCCTGCCAACACGGCCAGTTGAATGGCAACATGGCCGACACCGCCGGCACCGGCATGGATAAAGACCTTTTGTCCGGCGCGCAACCGGGCGCGGTCGAACAAGCCTTCCCATGCGGTGATGAGTACCAATGGCGCTGCTGCCGCATCGTTAAAATCAAGGCTGTCCGGTTTATGGGCAAGGAAGCGGGAGGGCACGGCTGCATATTCGGCATAGTTGCCCGACTCCTGGCCAAGGCCGCCATAGCAGTAATATACAGCATCGCCAACCTGAAAGTCGGCCACATTTTTGCCGACGCTGTCAATGATGCCGGCTCCGTCACAGCCGAGAATGGCAGGCGGCTTGCCGATAAAAAGGCCATTGCTGCGCAGCTTGGTATCGATCGGGTTGACGCCTGCAGCCATTATTTTGACCAGAACATCGTCATCTCCGCAGGCGGGACGCCCGGTTTCGGCCATGGTCAGTACTTCCGGTGCTCCGGTATTCGGCATCATGATGGCGCGCATCGGCTGCTCCTTATCAATAATAGGATGATGCGGATTTCACCACATCGGCCTCTGGTTGGGAATGATAAGCTGGGGTAAGATACGCCTATTCCAGATGTTCGGCTATCCGGTTTGCCTGTTCGCTCCGGTGTCCGATGTATTCGAAAGGGAGGCCGGCATGTGTGCCGCCGCACGACGTATCGAGCTTTTTGACACTACCCTGCGCGACGGGGCTCAGACCGCCGGAATCAATTTTTCCGCAGAAGATAAAAAACGCATTGCCAATCGTCTGGCCGAGTTCGGCATGGACTGGATCGAGGGCGGTTGGCCCGGAGCCAGCCCGAAAGACGACCTGTTTTTTGAACTGATGAAAAAACGCCAATGGAAGCACAGCAAGCTGGTGGCATTCGGCAGTACGGCCCGGCCCGGGAAGGCTGCGGATAAGGATCCGGGACTGCGCCATCTTGTGCACAGCGGGGCGGATGCAGTTTGTATTTTCGGCAAGAGCTGGGATTTGCATGTCAACACGGCGCTCGGCATTGAGTTGTCGGAAAATCTTGATCTGGTGCGTGAATCGGTGGCTTATCTGAAACAGCATTTTGGCACTGTCATATTCGATGCCGAACATTTCTTCGACGGTTATACGGCCAATGCCGACTATGCGATGCAGGTGCTCGAAGCCGCCGCTGAAGGCGGGGCGGATAAGCTGGTTTTGTGCGATACCAACGGCGGCAGTATACCGTACCGTATCGCCGAGCTGGTGAGCCTTGTGGTGCAACGCTTTCCTGATCAGACGATCGGTATCCATGCGCATAACGATTGCGAAATGGCAGTGGCCAATTCGCTGGCAGCGGCACGCGTTGGTGCCGGGCACGTGCAGGGAACGATTAACGGCATCGGCGAGCGCTGCGGTAATGCAAACCTGATTTCGATTATCCCGACCCTGCAAATGAAGATGGGTTTGGACTGCGGTATTGCGCCGGAAACCATGCAGCAGCTTGCGCCGTTATCGCGTTTTGTGAATGAAATGGCCAATCGTCTGCCTTGGCGGCATCAGCCTTTTGTCGGCCTGAATGCGTTTACGCATAAGGGCGGCATCCATGTTTCGGCCATTCGCAAGGCGGCCGAGCTTTATGAACATATCGACCCGGCTCTGGTCGGCAATCAGCAGCGGGTCACCGTGTCCGATCAGGCCGGTAAGAGTAATGTACTGGTGAAGCTTTCCGAGATGGGTCTGGATGCTGAAGTGGACACCAGCGATCCGGTGGTGGCCGAGGTCGTACGCGAGGTCAAGGCCATGGAAGCCCAGGGCTTTGCCTATGAGGGTGCCGAGGCATCATTTCATCTGCTGATGTTGAAGGCGATGAAACGGTTTCATCATTATTTCGAGTTGGACGGGTTCCGGGTACTGGATGAAAAACATGGTCATGAAGGCAAGCCGCAGGCCGAGGCGACGGTGATGATTCGGGTCGGCGATCAGTTCGCTCATACCGCCTCACTCGGCAATGGCCCCGTCAATGCGATGGACAATGCCTTGCGCGCGGCCCTGCTGGGTTTTTATCCGACACTGTCTGAGCTGCGTCTGATCGATTATAAGGTGCGCGTCCTGTCCACGCGGCAAGCGACCGAGGCCGGGGTGCGGGTGCTGATTGAATCGACCGACGGCAGGAAGAAATGGGGTACGGTCGGTGTCTCGACCAATATGATCGATGCCAGTTACCAGGC
>CAZDJY010000112.1:0-4425 GCA_964505835.1 uncultured Zetaproteobacteria bacterium
CAGGACGGAGGGGTGGTTGCGGCCTGCGTGCGTGGCGATGATCAGTTGCAGGAGATCAAGCTGGCCCATGCTGTCGGTGCCGATTCCGTGGAGCTGGCCAGTGAGGAAGAAATTCAGGCGTACGGTGGCGTGAGTGGATTTGTCGGGCCGCATGGGCTTTCCTGCCCGGTGTTTGTCGATACTAGCCTGCAGGATGCGGTGGGTCTGATTGCCGGCGCAAATAAACGGGATACTCATGTGGCTGGCATGTCTATGGCCCGCGATGTTGCGGCGGCTGTATTTGTTGACTTGCGAGAGAGTCGGGCCGGGGACCGTTGTCCGAAATGTGAGGCTGCAGTGGAGCTGTCGCGCGGCATTGAGGTCGGGCAGGTATTTGCGCTCGGAAAACGCTATACTGAGCCTATGGAAGTGATGTTTCAGGATCAGCAGGGCAAGCGTGCCGTGGCTACCATGGGTTGCTACGGCATCGGCGTATCTCGCCTGATGGCCGCAGTGGTTGAGCAATGCAATGATGCGGCAGGGATTAAGTGGCCGGTCAATCTTGCGCCGTTCCATGTGGCCCTGATTTCCATGGGGCAGTCCGAGGCGGTGCTGGAAGCTTCCGAATCCATTTACAATGCATTGAGCGATGCCGGAATCGAGGTGCTCTGGGATGAGCGCAAGGAGCGCCCGGGCGTTAAATTTAAGGATGCTGAGCTGTTGGGCATGCCGATGCAGATTGTCGTTGGTGACCGTAGTATAGAACGAGGTGTTGTCGAATATGGTGCGCGTGGAGGTGAACGAAATGAAGGCGCTCCGGCCGCTGTGGTGGATAGGGTGATTGCAGCCTTACAGCAGGATGACACCTCGGGGAGCAGCCACTGAACGCGGCAGAACTGCGTCAGCGACTAGGTGGCATGTCGCCCAAGGCACTGCTGGCAGGGGTACTGGTGCTTGGTTTTATTGCGACCATTCCCTTCTTTCTGTCCAGTACTCCTGAGGATAAACAGCGCCTGACCCAGAGCACGGCAAAAAGCATGGTCGAGCGCAATGTCGCCCTGCTGGATATCAAGCCGGAAGAAAAAGCCGAGCTCAAAAAAATGCTCCAGCCGGAGCCTGTAGCGAAGCAAAAGGATTTTGAACGACTCGTCTGGACCAAGGATATTGTAGGTACCATCCGCCCATGGGTTTCCGATATGGGCGAAGCTGAAGTGATTGCCCGTTGGGTGTATGTTTACAGCGTCCGTTTTGAGCTGGATCCTGAATTAATTCTCGGCGTCATCGCCGTGGAATCGCAGTTCGATCACTTTGCTGTCAGTAATGTGGGTGCTATCGGCCTGATGCAGGTGATGCCGTTCTGGAAGGACGAGCTGGGACAGCCGAATGATAACCTGTTGGAGATTGAGACGAACGTGCGTTACGGCTGCGCCATTATTCGTCACTATCTGGACCGCTACAAACGGCTGGATCGGGCCCTTGCGGCGTACAATGGCTCACTGGGAAAGAATAAATACCCGAACAAGATTTTTTCGGCCATGAAACGATTCAAGGCCACGCCGGGCAGGAATATCTAGGGGTTACTCTACAAAACGGATTAGGGAAGGTCTGAAAAAGTCAGAGCGTCCTTAGCATTGGTTTTCTTCGGTTGCCTGTCGCATGACTGCTTCAAACATATCTGCCGTAAGACGTCGGGTTTGGGTGTTGTAGCGCGAGCAATGATAGGAGTCGGTGAGCCGACGTCCATCCGGCAAGGTAAAGCTCGCAGCATGGCCGAATTTCAGGGCGCTTAATTTCAGATCGTATGCACGCAACACTGCATCATGGGCGATTTTTCCAAGTGCCAGCAGGTTGCAGTGATCTGGCAGGGCATCGATTTCCGCTTTCAGAAAACCATTACATTGTCTGATTTCCGAGGTATCCGGCTTATTCTGCGGCGGCAAACATTTGACGGCATTGGTGATGCGTACACCGTGCAATAGCAGGCCGTCTTCGGCATGATCAGATATCGGGGCGGAAGCCAGTCCAAGATCAAATAATGTCTGATACAACAGGATGCCGGCGAAATCGCCGGTAAACGGGCGACCTGTCCTGTTGGCACCGTGCATGCCCGGCGCCAGTCCGACGATCAAAAGCCTGGGAGCATCATCCCCGAAGGCAGGCACCGGTCTGGCATGGTAATCCGGGTATTTCCGCTGAACCTCATCGAGAAAGCCGGACAGACGCGGGCATGCATGACAGTCGATATCAAAGCAGTTCATGGGGCAATAAAGCTCATGTGGCAGCTCATGTAGCGAGTTGCTGCGCCAAATTTCTTAATGCCCGCCCTCGGTGCGATACCGATGCCTTTTCTGCGGCAGTGGCATCAGCGAATGCTTTGCCGAGTTCAGGGCAGAAGAACAGCGGATCGTAGCCAAAGCCGGTATGGCCTGACGCGGCATGCATGATTTCCCCGTCTACACAGCCGCTGGCCGTGAGGGGTGGATGATCATCGGTGAAGCTTAAATGAAGAGCGCAGGCGAAGTGTGCCTCGCGGTCCTGTATCCCATCGAGCTCCCTGAGCAGTCTGGCATTGTTGTCGGCATCCGTTGCATGTTCTCCGGCGAAACGACTGGAAAAGATGCCGGGGGAGCCATCCAGAGCATCAACGCACAGCCCGGAGTCGTCTGCCAGTGCAGCACAAGCGTTGGCGGCCGCAAAGGCATCAGCTTTTTTGCGGGCGTTGCCGGTAAAAGTATCCGCATCCTCGACCACATCGACGAATACGGTTTCTTCTGCCGGAACGAGCTCAATGTCGAGTCCAGTGAGGATGGTCTCAATTTCATGCCGTTTCTTGGCGTTATTGCTGGCTACAACGAGCTTCATGAAAACTGAAAACCAGTGACCCGTTCAGCTTCCCACAGCCTCGAGTTGCAGGCCGGCCAGTTCGCCGATGCCTTTATCAGCCAGATGCTTGAGTTGCATGAATTGATCCCAGTGCAGCGGTTTGTCTTCGGCCGTGGCTTGCACTTCAATCACGCCGCCGTCCGGAGTCATGACAAAATTTGCATCCATCTCGGCTTCGGAGTCTTCCGAATATTGCAGATCGAGCAGGGGAGTGCCGGAAACAAAGCCGCAACTGACCGCTGCCACCTGTCCGTGAATCGGATCTTGGTCCAATATGTCTTCGGCAAGCAGCTTGTTGACTGCAAGCCTGAGCGCTACCCAGGAGCCGGTGATCGCTGCAGTACGCGTGCCGCCGTCGGCTTGCAGCACATCACAGTCTAGCGAGATGGAGCGTGGCCCAAGAACATCCAGATCAACGGCTGCCCGTAGTGAACGACCAATCAATCGCTGAATTTCGACCGTGCGACCGCCCTGCTTGCCGCGTGCCGCTTCACGTCCGCCACGGGTATGGGTGGCGCGAGGCAGCATGCCGTATTCGGCGGTTACCCAGCCGCGTTCAGTGCCGCGCAGGAAGGGTGGTTGTTTCTCTTCGACACTGGCAGTGCACAGCACGCGCGTATGTCCGAATGAGATGAGGGCAGCACCTTCGGCATAGCGATTGAATGCTGTATCAATGGAAATAGGGCGGAGTGCATCCGCCTGACGATCGTCCCGCATATGAAATCCTGATTTAGATTTTATTATTTATTATTATTTGCCAGCCATGCCTTGAGTTCATTGGCCGGTTTGCCGCCGGCCATCATGCGGCCATCAGCGGCGATAATGGTCGGCGTGCCGTTAATGCCCAGCTTTTGACCGATGGCGGCAATCTCATCCAGCGGCGTTTTGCATGATCCCGCCGGTAGAGCCTTGTTCTCCAGCATCACTTCAAGCATGGCTTGATGCTGATCTTGACTGCACCAGATGGACTCGGCCTTGGCGCGGGCCTTCGGATGCAATTGGGTCAGCGGATACAGGAAGGTATAGACCTTAACGCCGCTAACCTGTTTCAACTCATTCTCCAGTCGTTTGCAGTATGGGCACTCTGGATCGGTGAACACGGCCATGCTCAATGCGGCTTTTGGATCGCCGGACACGATGGCCTTGTCCAGTGGCAGAATATTCCAGTCAATTTGGTTCAGCGCCTCAATCCTTTCGCGGGTCAGGTCGCGGTGGGTGGCAGTTTCGAAGATATGGCCACTGACAATCAAATGTTTGCCGCTGGCATCGGAATAAAATACACCTTTGCCGACCTGCAGTTCATACAGACCTTTAACCGGGGAAGGCCGGATAGCATCGATTTTAAGCTCAGGAATGGCCTTGCGGATATCCGCTTCGACATCGGGCTTCTGAGCCACCGCCTGTTCGCTGGAGCAGGCGAGCAGAAGCAGGCCGCTGATTAGACTGAGAAAGAATGTGCGCATATTCACCTCCGCACCCGGTCGGTCATTTTTAGACGGGTGCGGGGCACATCATGCTTTGCCCGGAGTCGGATGTGAAGAGCTGAATGTGCATGGGGAACGT
>CAZDJY010000113.1:0-4330 GCA_964505835.1 uncultured Zetaproteobacteria bacterium
ACGATCGACATCATCCGAGTTTGAATCATCGACTGTCTCCCGAGACGATGTCGAATACCCCTCCAAGGCTCTGTACCTGATCCATGCTTATCGGGTACACGGCCATATGCATGCCGACCTGGATCCGTTGAGGCTGAATCCGCGTAAGGCTTCTCCGGAGCTTAATCTCAGTTATTACGGTTTGTCGGATGCCGATCTGGACACATCTTTTCCGACTGGCGATCTGGCCGGTGGCCGGCAGATGCCGCTGCGCCAGATTGTAGAGCTTCTGGAGCAGACTTATTGCGGGCACATCGGTCCTGAATTTATGCATATTACGGACTCGGCGCGCAAACACTGGATTCAGGAGCGCCTTGAACATGTCCGCTCACGCCCTGACTATGACACAGATACACGCCGCCATATTTTCGGACGTATCATGCATGCCGAGGAATTCGAACGATTCCTGCATACCCGCTATGTCGGCCAGAAACGTTTCTCGCTGGAAGGTGGAGAGAGCCTGATTCCGATGCTTGATGTATTGATTCAGGAGGCGGGCAGCAACGGTACCAAGGAAGTGATCCTGGGCATGGCGCATCGCGGACGCCTGAATGTGCTGGCCAATATCATGGGTAAATCGCTGGCCGATATCTTTTCCGAGTTCGAGGGTGCTCAGCTTGAGGAAGCAGCTCATGGGCAGGGCGATGTGAAATATCATCTGGGATTCTCCTCGGACGTGCGCACACCTGAAGGTGTGGTGCATGTATCGCTCGGCTTCAACCCTTCACATCTTGAGATTATCACGCCGGTGGTGTTGGGCAGCGTTCGAGCCCGCCAGTGTCGGCGCAAGGATAAGGCACGCAATGAGGTTCTCGGCGTGATTGTGCATGGCGATGCAGCTTTTGCCGGGCAAGGCGTGGTGGCCGAGTCTTTGGAGTTATCCAAACTACGCGGCTTCCGTATCGGCGGCACCATCCATATTGTCGTCAACAATCAGATCGGCTTTACGGTTAATCCATTCGATGCGCGCTCTACGACCTATTGCACCGATATTGCCAAGATCGTCAATGCTCCGATCCTGCATGTGAACGGTGACGATCCCGAAGCCTGCTGTCTGGCTATGGAAATAGCCGTAGAATACCGCAATCATTTTCATGAAGACATTGTCCTCGATCTGATCTGCTATCGACGCCACGGGCATAATGAAGCTGATGCCCCCGAGGTGACACAGCCGGTGATGTATCGCCGGATCAGTGAGCACCCGACCATTGAACAGGTGTATCGGGATGCACTGATTGCCGACGGTGTCATGGCCGCCGAAGACAGTGAAGCGATGATCGCGACCTATCGCGAATGTATGGACAAGGTGCGCCGCTCCAAGGATCGCCCGGCGCCAAATCCGGTGAACAGTCTGCAGGGACGCTGGGAGGGCTTTGTTCGCGAAGATGGTGAGGAACCCGACACGACAGTCAAGGCTGAGACATTGGCCGATCTGGCCCGCCGCGTGCACCGGTTGCCGGCGGAATTTTCCATGCATCCCAAGATTGAGAAAATCTACGAGGGCCGCATCGAGATGATGGATGGCCAGCAGCCCATCGATTGGGGTTGCGGCGAAACCATGGCGTATGCATCGCTGGTGCATGAAGGTGGCTGGGTGCGGTTGTCGGGTGAAGACTCCGGGCGCGGCACTTTTTTTCACCGGCATGCGGTCATTTACGATCAGAAAACCGGCAAGGCCATGATCCCATTGCGCCATGTCGAGAATGGCGACCTGTCTCATTTTATTGCCGTGGACAGCATGCTCTCCGAGATGGCAGTGCTGGGTTATGAATACGGTTATTCGGTCGCCGAGCCCCGTGCTTTGTGTATATGGGAAGCGCAATACGGTGATTTCGCCAATGTTGCGCAGGTGGTGGTTGATCAGTTCATTGCCGCCGGAGAATCGAAGTGGAGTCGTATGTCCGGGCTTGTGATGTGGCTGCCGCATGGCTACGAGGGGCAGGGGGCGGAACATTCGTCGGCCCGACTTGAGCGCTATTTGCAGTTGTGTGCCGAAAACAATATGCAGGTCGTTTATCCGACTACGCCGGCACAGCTATTTCATTTATTGCGCCGTCAGTTGATGGGAAGTATGCGCAAGCCGCTGATCATGATGGCACCGAAGAGCATGCTGCGTCAGAAGCTGTCTTTCTCGGCACTGGATGATTTTACCGACGGCGGCTTCAAGCCAGTGCTTGGTGAGGCCAATGATGTTGTGCAACCATCGCGTACACGTCGGCTGCTGCTTTGTTCGGGCAAGGTGTATTACGATCTGCTGGCCGAACGTGAGAAGCGCGAGATTGTGGATGTGGCGATGGTGCGGATCGAGCGCCTTTATCCTTTTCCTTATGATGAGCTCAAGCAGGTGACGGCCGACTTTGCTGCGACAGACGAGATAGTATGGGTGCAGGAAGAGCCGCTGAATCAGGGCGCCTGGTTCCAGATCGAACATTGCATTGAGCAATGCCTGCATGCCAGCCAGATGCTGCACAGGTTAACCCGACCGGCTGCCGCATCGCCGGCCGTAGGCTCAGCCAAGCGTCATAAGCAGGAACAGGCGAAGCTGATCGAGCTGGCGCTGGCGGAAGGAAAGTTTGAGAACGGTTTTGACAACGTAAATCATGCCAATAAAGAGGGTGAGGAGTAGGCGATATGGCTGATATTGAAATCAAGGTACCCAGTCTGGGGGAATCCGAATCCGAGGCGACACTGGTATCCTGGCTGGTCAACGAGGGCGATGCGGTAGAAGTCGACGATGTGCTGGCTGAAATCGAAAGCGACAAGATCACGATGGAAATCACAGCACTTGATAACGGCGTGCTGAAAAAGGTCTTCAAGCAGGCCGGCGAGACGGTTGAACCGGGTGAGGTTGTGGCGCTGGTCGATGACAGTGCGGCGCCTGCGAAAGCGGAGAAAAAGACTTCGCAGAAAAAAGCTCCGGCCAAGAAGACTGCAGCGGCCAAGAAGATTGCACCGGAAGGTAGCGAGGCTGAAAAGAAACCGGCCAAGCCGAAGACTGTGAAGTCCAAAGCACCACCAGCCAAAGCGCCGGCCCGGAAAAAAACCGCCAAAGCCGCAAGCCAGGCTGCAGTATCCACTAGCCCTGAGCCTGCTGTTTCTTTATCTGCCGAGCGCAAGGAAGAGCGCTTGCCGATGAGCCGGTTGCGCCAGCGTATTGCCGAGCGCCTGAAACATGCTCAGAACACGGCCGCGATGCTGACGACATTCAATGAGGTGAATCTGCAGGCTGTAATGGAGCTGCGCAGCCGCTACGGCGATGCATTTCAGGCCAAGCATGGCATTAAGCTCGGCTTCATGTCCTTCTTTGTGCGCGCCGTGTCGCAGGCGCTGGCTAAGTATCCTGCGCTGAATGCCTATATCGAGGCTGATGAAATCGTTTATCACAATTACGTGGATACAGGTATCGCCGTGAGTACCGATAAGGGGCTGGTGGTGCCGGTTCTGCGCGATGCGCATCGTTTGAGTCTGGCACAAATCGAGGCCGGGATAGCCGATCTGGCGCTGCGCGCCCGCGAGGGCGGATTGATGCCCGACGATCTGAAAGGCGGCACGTTCTCGATCACCAATGGCGGTGTCTTCGGCTCGATGTTATCCACACCGATCCTGAATCCTCCACAGAGCGGCATCCTCGGCATGCATACCATCCAGAAACGCGCCGTAGTTGAGAATGATGAAATCGTGATCCGGCCGATGATGTATCTGGCGTTGTCCTACGATCATCGTCTGATCGACGGAGCGGAGGCGGTTCGTTTCCTGGTCGCCGTTAAGGATGCGCTGGAATTTCCGGGCAGCCTGATGTTGGATATCTAGCCGGGTTCGGGGAAGGATTCTTGCATCCCAGATTAAGGGAGTTGTTGCAGTCGATGCCAGTCTTCGGCGGGGTTCGGGAGGATATCCTGAAGTTTCTGCTCGACCGCGTCGTCATCAGGCATGTCGAAGCCGGGCATGTTTTTTTCAGCGAGCATGACGATGCGACCTCCATGTTCGTGATCGAGCGCGGCAGGGTTGTGATCAGCAAGCACTGGAATGACGAGGACCATCGCATCAAATATCTGGAGCAGGGCGACAGCTTCGGGGAGATGGCTCTGCTGGATATGCATCCGCGCAGCGCCTCGGTGACGGCCGTGGACGATTGCGAAATTATCGAGTTGAGCCGGAATGTGTTGATGCAGCTCTATGAACATGATCTGGAGCAGTTTGCCCTGATTCAGATGAATATTGGCCGCGAAATGAGTCGCCGCCTGCGCCTTGCCGATGATCAGCTGTTCCGCTATCGCTTCGGCCGCCAGAA